>NZ_JACJOY010000089.1:0-33724 GCF_014695815.1 Trichocoleus sp. FACHB-6 | reverse complement strand
TGTGGGGTTGAAAAAGCCCAAGTGCGTTCTTCTCGTGCTCAACGCAATCACATTGGTTTGGCGATTCGAGCGTTTCTACGCCTGGAGATGCATTGGTTTAATACTGGCATTAGTTGGTATGAGTCCAAAGCCAGTATTGTTCGGGAGGCGGTGCGTTCCTACTTAGCGGCTCCTTGGCTGACTCTTGTACCAACTGCGTAACTCCTGTTAGAGATATTTAATTAAACTAAAGGTGCGTTAAGAGAAATTCCTAACGTACCCGACATATTCACCTTACTTTTGTGATGTTGGATTGCCGTATTTGATCAGAAGCGCGATCGCTATACTCACCGCAAAAATCAATACCATACTCAAAGACGAGCCAAATCCCCAATTTTGAGTTGCACCTAAAAACTGGTTATAAATTAAGCGAGATACCGTCATACTAGAAGCACCGCCCAGCAATTCCGGATCTACAAAATCTCCCAAAGTGCTAATAAATACCAGCAAAGAACCAGCGGCAATTCCTGGCATAGTTTGGGGTACAGTTACTTTCCAAAAAGTTTCAATCGGATTCGCGCCTAAATCAGCAGATGCTTCCAACAAACGGCGATCGAGTTTTTCTACAGAAGCGTAGAGAATCAAAACCATGTAGGGCAAAAAGCTGTAACCCATGCCAATAAATACTGCTGAACTTTGGTTAAGCAACTCCAAAGGAGGTAGCCCAAAAGTAGTTAACACCGTGTTAAGAACACCAGTCGGACGCAAAATCGTAATCCAGGCGTAGGAACGCAGCAGCGATGATGTCCACAAAGGTAAGACAAAGCCCAATAGCAGCAGGTTTCGCCACTTTGGCGGTGCCATTTGACCAATCCAGTAAGCAACGGGGAATCCTAGCACAAGGCAAACTATTGTAGTGCCAAAGGCAAAGAATAGCGATCGCGCTATCACCTGCAAGTAAACTGGCTGAAATACTAGAGCATAATTATCAAGCCCACTGGGATTAACCACATCCCCTGGTCGAATTCCGGGGACTAAACTCAGCTCAAAAATCACCAAAGTTGGCAGCACTAGCAACAAAGCCAACCAGATACCAGATGGCAAAAGCAACGCCACTGGTTCCAACCAATTTAAGCCTGGGCGTGTTTTGCTGCCCATCAGAACTGGTGATTCCGGAACTCCATCAGATGGAGTGGGATTGGGGATAGAAGAAGGGGAAGTTGGGGTAGACACAATCTGATTTTGGATTTTGGATTTTGGACTGAATAGTTAAATAATATTTTGGATTTTAGATTTTTATAAATTTAAGCATTGTACTGTTAAAACTAAATACTATAGCAATCCTATTTTATTTTTAAAGGAACCGCCCAGTCCCGACCGGAGCAGGAAAGAAATAAGTTCATAAATGAGTTGGGATTGCTATATCAGAAGTACAACTTGCCTGACTGGACTAATAACTCTTTAATTCAAAAAATAAAATTGGTTACGCACTTGTTAATCGAGTCCAGTAGGCTTCGTAAACTTCGGCAACTTTTCCAATAGGTGCTACACCTTCGCAATTTTCTAGCCGCGATTCTGGGGGAAACAAAATCGGATTATTGCGTACTTCTTCTGGTAAGATGTTGATAGCAGCTTGATTGGGTGTTGCGAAGCTTAAGCGTTCGCAAATTTGGGCGGCAACATCAGGTTGTAACAAAAAGTTCATCCAGGCATAAGCGCCTTCTGGATTGGGCGCTGTGACAGGAATTACTAACGTATCCGTCCACAGCGAAGAACCACTTTTGGGAATTACATATTCCAAGTTTTTGTTTTCTGGGATGACTTCATTAGCATCTGCCGAAAAACACATAGCTAGGAGCAAATCATTTGTTAAAATTTGAGTTTTCCAAGCATCAGTAGTGAAGGAAGCGATCGCGGGTTTCAGGATGACTAATTTTTCATACGCCTGTTTAATCTGCTGAGGGTCTGTTGAGTTGTAAGGATATCCCATCATTTTCAAGACAGCACCCATCACTTCCCGAACATCAGAAAGTAACGTCATTCGATTTGAGAGTGTCTGCTTGTTATCCCAGAGATAGTTCCAATCTTCAGGTGGCTGCTTCAGCTTCTGTGTATTGTAAATCAGACCCGTTGTTCCCCAACTCAAAGGTATGCTGTAACGGTTTCCTGGGTCATAAATTGGATTTTGGAATCGGGGAACAAGCCGATCTAGACCAACTAGACGCGATCGCTCTAATTCCTTGAGCAAACCCAAATCTACCATCTTCCTCACCGTATAGTCAGATGGGTAAATAATGCTATATTCCCCACCTCCCAACGCCTGAAGTCTGGCTAACATCGCTTCGTTGGAATCAAAGACATCTGCAATGACCTTGATTCCCGTCTCTTTAGTAAAGCGATTTAGCAAATTATCATCTGTGTAACCAGCCCAAGTGTAGATATACAACAACTTGCTGGAAGCTTCTGAATTGGCTGGTGCTGAGCGCACTTTGGCAAGCGTCCAGCCGCAACCGGACAAGCCTAGTCCCAGGCTAGCGGCGGCTGAGTTCTGTAAAAATTTCCGTCGTGTTATACCATTTTGGATTTGGATTTTGAAGCAATTTTTGGGGAGATTGATTCTTCCCAAATCGCGTGATTTCGGATTCTGGATTTTAAAAGCCTTAGCAATCGCTTGCTTTAAAGATCCATGTGTCGAAAACATTTTCCAAAAAGGTTTTAGTTGCCTTGGAAATTTTGGTAGAGCAGTTGGAGGCACAGGAGTTAATAGCAAAAAGGAACAATAAAGAAACGGGAATGAAGCAATTTTTAATTTTTAATTCCTGCATTCATTGCCAAACAATCAGTAGTAGACCAGTGGGCATAAACAGGAGTGTTGAGGGCAACTTCTGCTCCTACTGTGTTCGGCTGCCTTACCGTCAAGCAATCGCCTGACAATAATTCCACCACATAATGAACATGAGTTCCCATGTACATCATGTGCTTCAGCCGCCCTTCAAAGCAATTGCCCAGGCTAGCTGGGGGATACAGGCTTAGCTGAATCTTCTCTGGACGCACGCTTACTACAACCTCCTGATGCGTACCACTGGTATTCCAAGGCTCAGGAGGCTGCACCACAATCGTCTGTCCACTGTTAGTCACAATATTGATGGTGGAATAATCAGACGCTTCGATGCGCCCCTCAAACAGATTTGTATCGCCAATGAAATCCGCCACAAACGGTGTCCGGGGACACTCGTAAATTTCGCTAGGGCTGCCAATTTGCTCAACCTTACCCCCGCGCATCACAGCAATTCGGTCAGAAAGACTCAACGCCTCCTCTTGGTCGTGCGTCACCATCACAAAAGTTAAGCCCAAGTCTTGATGTAAATTGGACAACTCCACCTGCATTTGTTTACGCAGCTTCAAATCCAGTGCGCCCAAAGGTTCATCCAGCAAAATCACCGCCGGACGATTCACCAACGCCCGCGCCAAAGCTACTCGTTGCTGCTGTCCGCCAGACATTTGTCCTGGGTAACGGTTAGCGTAGGATTCCATTTTCACTAGCTTGAGAGCTTCTTGAACGCGGTCGGCAATTTCTGCTTTTGACAGCTTTTTAATCCGCAACCCAAAGGCGATATTTTCCCAAACATTCAAATGGCTAAACAGAGCATAGCTTTGAAACACAGTGTTCACCGGACGACGGTAGGGCGGTACGTGATTCATTGACTGTCCCTGAATCAGTACCTCTCCCGCTGAGGGAGTCTCAAACCCAGCCATTAAACGCAAGGTTGTAGTTTTTCCACAGCCAGAGGGGCCGAGAATACTAAAAAATTCTCCCCGGTGGATGTCTAAGTCAACTCCACGAACTGCTGTTTCTCCATTAAATACCTTAAAAACCTTGCGGAGTTCGACATCCAGTTCATCTGTAGTCTCCGGAGAGCGTTGTTCTTTGACAGAAGTTTGAGACATAGTAATGTTTCCCAGCAGCGAGGTTCCACAGAGTTTGGAGTTTTGTGAAGGCTTTGATTAGGGATGCTCAATTGAAAATAGAGCTATGACTTTGGTTTATTTTAGCTGTCGCGCCATCCTGATCAGCTACTAGATTCAAATTTTGCTATTCTGCTCACCGGGTAGTGGGGATTAGGGAGAAGGGGAGGAGGGGATTGAGTGTGAGTGAAAAAAATTCTCCCTTGTCGCCTTTTGCCCGCCTGCGCCGTCTCCTTTAGTAAGGCGTGGCGATAAACTATTTAGAGGCGATCGCTACTGGAAACTACTCCAAACTACAATAATTCATTCGTTTCCCTTTTAAAGTTAATAAACTGACATCTTGCTGCTATGACCTTAATCCAGCCTTCCTCAATTGGGCGTCAATCAACCACCCGCTCTGTGGGCAGACAATTTCAGTCTGTCATTATTATGCTGTTCGTTACCACGCTCTTAGCGGGTGGGATTGGCTCTCGTTTGGTGTATTTGCAGATGGTTGAGGGCGATCGCAATCGCGCCCTGGCAGAAAACAACCGGATTCGTCTGATTCCGAAACAGCCAGCACGGGGAACCATTTTCGACCGCAAGGGTAGAATCTTGGCAAGTAGCCGACTGTCTCACTCAGTTTTTCTGTGGCCTATTGCCCAAAAAGAGAAACCGTGGACTGAGACCCGGAAGAGTCTCTCTGAGCTTTTAAATATTCCTGAGAGCGAAATTCAAAAGCAGGTGGAAAAAGCAGGCTATAACTCTACCTCACTGCTACGGATTGCCCGCGACATCAATCCGGCACAAATCACAGCCCTAGAAGAGTACAGAAGCACACTACAGGGGGTAGAGGTGGATATTGAAGGGGTACGGAACTACCCCAACAAGGAAGTAGCCGCTCACATCTTAGGCTACACGGGTGAAATGAACGATGAAGAACTGCAAGAGCGCAAAGATGAAGGCTATCGCCTGGGTGATGTGATTGGTCAGATGGGCGTGGAGGCGGCTTTTGAGAAAGAGTTGCGAGGAGAATGGGGCGGTCAGCAGGTTGAGGTGGATGGTGCGGGTCATGTACAGCGGATTTTGGGGCAGAAAAAAGCCAGAGCTGGGAAGGATGTGCAGTTAACGCTGGATCTGGATATCCAGAAGGCAGCTGAGAAGGCGCTAGGCGATCGCAAGGGCGCGATCGTAGCAATGGACCCGAATAATGGTGCTATCCTGGCGATGGTCAGCCGCCCAGCCTTCGACCCCAATGTTTTCTCTAAGCGGATCACGCCTGAGACGTGGAAGAAAGTGCAAAGTAGGGGCAACCCCTTTGTCAACCGCGCTTTACGAGTCTTTCCCCCAGCAAGTACCTTCAAGATTGTCACGGCTACTGCTGGTATCGAATCGGGCAAGTATTCTCCAAATACAGTATTGGGAACTTATCCTTACCTAACCGTTGGTGGGATTCGGTTTGGTGAATGGAACCATGCCGGATTTGGCCCATTGGGATTTGTCGGCGCACTTGCCATGAGTAGTGATACCTTCTTTTACCAGATTGGCAGAGGTATAGGCGGCCCAACCTTGATTCACTGGACTCGGCAGTATGGCTTTGGCGAAAAAACCGGGATTGAGTTAGGGACAGAAGAATTACCGGGACTGGTTGCTGATAATACTTGGAAGCAGAAGCGATTGAAGCAGGAATGGACAATTGGAGACACGGTGAATATGTCTATCGGTCAGGGGTTCTTGCAAACGACACCGCTACAAGTTGCTGTGATGTTTGCCGTCCCTGCCAATGGTGGTTATCGGGTCAAGCCTCACGTCCTCAAGGATAATGAAGAGTCTAAAAATTGGCGAAAATCTTTGAACATGAAACCCGAAACGATCCGGGTGGTACGTCAAGGACTGCGGCAGGTAGTAACTAGCGGCACTGGCAAAGGTGTGAATGTGCCAGAGCTTCCCCCAATTGCGGGTAAGAGTGGTACAGCAGAGGCTCCACCGGGATTGTCTCATGCTTGGTTTGGTGCCTATGGGCCTGCGGACAAGCCGACTATTTTGGTTGTTGCCTTTGCAGAACACTCTGGCGGCGGCGGCGGCAAGGTGGCAGCCCCGATGGTACGACAAGTTTTAGAAGCTTATTTCAAGGTGAAGAAGCCAAAGAAGTAGGGATTGGGGATTGGGGATTGGAAGGACTCTTACCAGCCCTAGTCACCAGCCCCCAGTCCCTAGGCCCCTAGTCCCGAAATTGTTCCACTTCAACGACACCGTTGGGTTTAAATACCACCTGAAATTGGGCCAGCGGTTCTTGGGGGAGGGTTGCGGCGCTTTGGTTCGGTTTGACTAAGTTAGGGAGCGGAGTTTGCTTGACATAATCATAGCCAGGCTGATTGTACGGTTCGTAGTCAGCGATCGCGCCGTCTTTGTTCACAGCAACTCGATAGACTAAGTTACGCGGAAAGGCGACACTTTCTTTTTTCCAGTTCCCGTTGATTTGACTTTCTAGCTGAGTTTTTAAACTCTCCAGTTGGGTCGGATCAGTAATTTGTGGCCCTAAGCTGGGTTCGCCTGTGTAGCCACGCCAAGGACTGACTTGCAGAACGCCTGTTCTGGTAAACACAACTTTGAACTGACCGATAGGATCGCTGCTTCTAAAAGTGCTTCCTCCGGCTGGGATGTAGAGCAATTCTGGCAGTGGCGTGTCAGAGGCGCGATCGCGTGCTGCTACATTGACTGGTTTATAACCGACAATCGCTCCATCTTGGCCCACGCCGACGCGATAAATTAACTGTTCGCTAAATCGGCGGCGCTTCCCAGACCACGTCTGGGCAATTTTGTCATACAGTCTCCGTTCCAAAGCCCGCAACTGGGTAGGATCGGTAATTTCTGGCACTGATGTCAGCAGAGATTCCAGATTCGTCGCATCAGCGCTTACTGGTGTCGGACTTATAGTTGGCTCTTGCGAAGCTACAGGACTAGCAGGCGATGTGGCGCTGGCATTCGGCTGGGCGGAGGGATCTTTAGGTGGCTCGACATTGGGAGGCGGTATTACAAAGAATGCGATCGCTGCCACCCCCAAAATTGATACCCCTACTGCTGCTGGTGCCGCGCGCTGTGCCACTGGCACTTCCGCCTTAGCATAGCGCTTAGGAACAGGCGCAATTGACAGGTTTATGTCTGGTAGCGTCCTGCTATCCGCCAAGAACTGATCCACCGCATCCACCAAATCAAACAGCTGCACCGTGGTCAAATCCACTTGCCTAGCCGAGTTAGCAGTCGAGACACCTGCTGTGTTCGAGTCGCCAGCACTTCCTGGCATCTCAACACTTAACCTGTGCAGATGGTCATTAACTCTATGCAACTGAACTGTTGTCGGCTTGTCCTGAAGGTTGTGCCAGTGAGGAACCCCGCTCAAAAATTCTTGTGCATAGTTACTCACTGCCATCACCAAACTTTCAAAAAAGTCGCGTCCCCCGGTTAACGGCTTCTCCTGACCAGCAAAACGGCACTCAGCATTAACCAGGATAGACATTAATGGTCGGGCATCCACCTGACCGGATGTGCCATCGCTCAACCCTTCTAGGATTAGCGTGCAGTTAGGCAGACTGTACGGACGTCGAATAGTCATCTTTAGTTGTTAGTTGTTAGTTAAAGTATTGCTAATTGTTCAAGATCCATTAGCCATTAGCCATTAGCCATTAGCTAATGACTAATGACCAATCACACTTCGCCATCAAACAGACTGCTCCAAAAGCGTTGCATTCCAGACGTTCCCGTACAGAATAGCAACTCGCTCAACAACTCCATTGCCAACTCGTTCAACTTGTCATCAGAATTGTAAATGGCGACAGCAGCGCGACGCGGATTCATCCGACTCCGGAAGTGGGCGCGGAACCGTTCCAGATACTCAGACAAGCGATAATGATGTTCCAAGGGCAGCTGCTTTTCCCGGAGTTGTTGATAGGCAAATAGCAGCTGTCGGATCAAGACGGTCAACCGCCGCGCCAAGTGGCAGGCAATTACTACCAGCGCCTTAGCTTCAACAAACGTCAGCAAACGTCGAGTATAAGAGCGTCGCAGGGGGTTGGTGCTACGCAATCGCCAGAGGTTCACCCGATTTTGGATAACTCTCTGGAGTTCCAGATCCTGGGATATTTTTAGCATTGCTTCAGAACCCCCCAGTTCCAGGGCTTCTATTGCCAGTAAAATCAGGTCAATCTTAGTCCTTGTTCGACGCGGACACACACTAGACGCGATTGGTGGGTCAGGGAGACTGTCCAGAATCAGTGGCATTGACTCTTGCAAAGGACTATTTAATGGCATTACGCTCACAGAACGATTCATTCCAAATAGCAGGGCTGTTGAACTGGTTGATGGCTTGCACCAATCTAAAACAAATTGGACGCTTGAACTCAATGACTTCTAGCTGTTAAGTTTGTGTCCATCGGCTACCCAGTAATTCATATGCACAGCCCAATTTTACAGAAATCAGGATCTCTTAATCCTAAATTTGGAGTCACCGGGTCGGGCCGTTGGATGGCTGTCTTGGGCTGTAATTGAATCAAACAGCTACCACTGAGAAACTCAATAACTGCTGCAAGCGTGTTTTGAGTGTTAAAAATGCTCCGAAACCGTGCAGCCTTCTAGTGTACGATTTTCCAGGTAGATAGTTGCACATTCTGGGTATAGTTTCGCTGGGAATGGCAACGATGACGAAAGTTACCCACACCCTTTTTTTTAGAGCTGCTATGGATCTCAAGTCTCTGATTCGCGACATTCCAGATTTTCCCAAGCCAGGAATTTTGTTTCGAGATATAACTACGCTGCTGCGAGATCCGGAGGGATTGCGCTTCACTATTGATTCTTTAACGGAAAAGTGCGCCCAGTTTTCCCCGGATTATATCGTTGGGATGGAGTCGCGGGGTTTCATTTTTGGCGCACCTTTAGCATACAAACTGGGAGCTGGGTTTATCCCTGTCCGGAAGCGTGGGAAGCTACCTGCTGCTGTTCATGCGATTGAGTATGAATTGGAATATGGGATGGATCGCTTAGAGGTGCATCAAGATGCGCTCTTACCTGGAAGCCGGGTTTTGATTGTGGACGATCTGATGGCGACTGGTGGAACTGCCAGTGCTACGGCCGAATTGGTGCAGCAAACGGGCTGCACGTTGGTGGGATTTGGCTTTATCATCGAGCTAAGGGATTTGAATGGGCGGCAACGACTTCCTGATGCGCCAATTGTGACGTTGGTTGAATATTAGTAATTAGCTGATTGAAGTATTGCTAATTGTTTAAAAGCCATTAGCCATTAGCCAAACTTTGTGTTACATGACTTCTACTAGAGATTCTTCAAGAGAAAATAGGTTCAATGCTAGTTTAAATTGGCTCAAAAGGCTGCTTGCTGGTGAAACTTTTCTCTACGTGGTGAAGCGGCTGTTACAGGCACTTTTGACTTTGTTGCTGGCATCAGCTTTGAGTTTTGCAATTATTCAGCTAGCTCCTGGGGATTATTTAGATACTCTGAGGCAAAATCCCAAAATTTCGCCAGAACGAATTGAAGAATTAAGACAACAGTTTGGTTTGGATAAGCCAGCAATTGAGCAGTATCGGCGTTGGTTGTGGCAAATTGTGCGCTATGGAAATTTTGGCACCAGTTTTGTCTATCAGCGTTCGGTAGCATCACTGTTGTGGGAGCGCATCCAAGCGACTTTGGAGTTGGCGATCGCTTCTGTAATTTTGACATGGGCGATCGCTATCCCTCTGGGGATCGTCGGCGCTGTTAACCAAAATCGGACAAGCGATCGCATTCTGCAAGTCCTCAGCTACGCCGGACAGGGATTTCCCAGCTTCATCACTGCTTTGTTGCTGCTGCTTCTGGCGCAGTACACCTCCCCCTTCTTCCCTGTCGGTGGTAGAACCAGCATCAATCATGCTGACTTGTCCTGGTTTGGCAAGATTTTGGATATCGGCTGGCACATGATTTTACCGACTTTGGCGCTCTCTATCACCAGCTTTGCTGGTTTGCAGCGAATTACCAGAGGGGAATTACTCGATGTTCTTCGCCAAGATTACATCCAAACGGCTCGCGCTAAAGGACTCCCCGAAAATCGAGTCATTTATGTTCACGCCCTCCGCAATGCTATTAATCCTTTGGTAACACTATTGGGATTTGAATTTGCCGGTTTGTTAAGCGGTGCTTTTATTGCGGAATTTTTCTTCAACTGGCCTGGATTAGGGCGTTTGATTTTGTCAGCAGTTACCGCCCAAGACCTCTATTTAGTAATGGCAAGTTTGATTATGGGCGCTTTTATGCTCATTGTCGGCAACTTATTCGCAGACTTGCTGCTCAAAGCCGTTGATCCCCGAATCAAGTTGGAAAATCTTAAATAAGCTAACGGCTAATTGTTGATGACTGTTAACAATTAGCCATTAGCAATTAGCCATTAGCAATTGATATGTTTTCCCAAATTTATTACCTAATCCGTTCCAAAGTTGACGGGCAATACATTGCTGCAAAACCAGATAAAACTGCAACTGGAGGGGGCTACTTGTTGATGTTTAACGAAGACTTTGACGCTCTAAGCTATCTCAACACCCACGCTCCGGATGTGGCGAATCGTTTCGCTATCGAATCAATCTCTGGAAGTCAGATAAAAGGTTTACTCCAACGGTGGGGCTTTACAGGAATTGGTGTAGTGGAAGATCCTTTATTACCCAAAATTCAGTTTTTATTGCCGAGTTGAAGGTGAATATTGCCTTTTATTGCCTTTTCTAAAGATTTATTGCATCTATACCTACCTATAGATGTCAAAAGCTCCATAATTTGAGCAAATAATAGATGGCGTTCAGGCAGTTACTTCGTCTGAACTGGTTAATAACCTTAATGCTTGCTAATTTCAACAAATTGGGAGAGAGGTACTGTATGAAATCGATCCGCTTCAACCTATCTGCCTGGTTACGTCCAGTGCGTTTGGTAATAGCTGCCGTTGCGTGCGCGTTTCTAGTATTTTCCTATGCGACACCAGCTTTCAGCGCCAGCAAGAATAACCCGCCTACCGGAATCAGTGGCACCCAAAGTAAACCCTCAGATGGAGAAGCAAATCTGCTGGACATCGAGCTGAAATCCCAAGAGGCGGTTCTGTCAAAACCCTACTCGCTAGAAGAAACCCAGAAGGAAGCAAGTAAGGGTCTGAATGAAATTCAAGGGGACTCTGATATTGAGAATATGAAGCGCCCTGAAAATACCCAAGGCGTTGACTCAATTGAACAAAAGATCGAGAAGGCTCTGGAAGCCGTTACGGGCAAAGACTAGAGTTAGAATCAAGACTCAGTGCGCTAGTATCCGTTGAGTGCGGGTGTGTGGCGTTATCACGAGGATACTTACTCAAGGCTTGTTGTTAATTTGTTATATCAAGTCTGTGGCATTACCCATAAGAAAAAGGCCTCTAGAGAGATTTTGACTTCCCCAAAGTCGCCTCTTCCCGATTAGGGGTGAGGTTCCTTTGCTATTAGGGGTAATTTACCGGACATGATAAAGAGAGGCAGATTTTTATATCTGCCTCTTTTTGTACCTCAATTGATTAGATAATAGCGATCACGCCCACTCTACCCTGAGCTTATGGGAAAAGTGCGATCGCTCTTGAGCCGATAAAATAGTGTCGTTGTTTCCACCGACAACTCAAAAAGCGGGTAGCGAGAATCGAACTCGCATCATCAGCTTGGAAGGCTGAGGTTTTACCACTAAACTACACCCGCGAAAGATGTATGTTCCCATACTTAAACTAGATTACCATAAATTCTCGATAGTTGAGCGAACAATTCAACATTTTCTCATCTAGAGAGAGGGGAAACTCTGATAGACACATCCAGTAAGCTTTGGACGGGTTGACCCTCGGAGATAGCAGGGTTAAATTTCCAATCTTGGATCATACCCCTAACAAACTGGTCAGCGGCGAAATTTCCGTTACCTTGCACGACGTTCGTGGATATAACTTCCGCTTGTCCGTTCTCTGAAATTAACAATCTTACTTCCAAGACTAAAGGCTCCCTTGGAGTCTGTGCAGTTGCCGGATAACTCAGGTCAGAAAACTGTCTTTGCGATCGCTGTGGCTCAGCTAGCTGGCTAGGCTCGTCCCTGCCACCGTTACCAGAACGGACGTTGATAAAGGAGGCAACAACGCCTGCACCTTGGCTGGATCCCGGCGACGAGTTGCCTGGGTTAGGTTCAGGTGGTGCTGATGGTATAGGATTCGGTGCAGGGGGCAGTGGAGGAGTTGTGGAGGCAGGAGCCGGGGGTGGTGTTGTTCTTGCTGGCGGTTGCGAGGCGGGAACAGGGGATCGCTGCTCATTCGCCGGATATGGCGTACTTCTGGGCGCTGGTGTTGTTGCGACTGGACGATCGGCAGGGAATGGCGATCGCTGCTGAGGTTCCACATTAGGGTTGGGTGTAGGCTCTATCGGTCTGGTGCTGACATCAGGACGAACCACCTCCTGCTCTCTTTGCTGGCTAGAAGGCACAGCAGCGTCGGAATTTTGAGTTGGGGATGGAGAATCTAAAGGCGGGTTTTGCTGGGTAGCGGTGGAGTTTGAGGGAGGAGATGGAGAACGATTAGCTGTTCTTAGGCGACGCTGGCGCTGCCGTAGTGGGCGGCGAGTCTCGGCTTGTGGCTGCAAGGAAGCTTCCGGAGCTGTAATTAACTCAATGGGAATAGGCGCTTTACTCACCTCAAAAAATGCAGATAGCGCCGTCATCCGCTGCAATATCCAGATTGCCAGCACATGGAGAAAAATAGAACCCAGGATGAAATTTACCCACAACATTAGTGGTTCGGAGTGCTGCCGATTGTTCGTCTGAGTAGGAGTATTGGGGTTGGTTGGTTGTACCATTCTCAAAAGCAGAACTGTGTTTTTAGAATCATCGGCGAAACAATTATTACCCTGCGATCCCGCTAGGAACGCCTGAAGGGAGGAGCAAGCCTCCGCAACAGAGAAAAATCACAGAGAATGTGAGGCGATCGCATTCCCAAGTTCAGCTGGGAACGAGAAAAACTTCTAATTCCTCGCCTCCTAACTTTTGACTCCTAACTTAACACTGACCACTCTAAGCTTCAGGACTTTTTTGCGGATTCACGGCAAAGCTGAGAACAGTTTCATCAATGCCTTTGAGGGTGAGTGGACTTTGCTTGGTCATTTCATCTTCGTCCAGGTAATCAGCAACGGCGGCAGAAACCAGGATGCTATTGGGTTGGGCTGCTTCTTGAAGACGAGAGGCGATATTAACACTAGGGCCAACAGCAGTGTAGTCGGATCGTTCGGCACCGCCAAACATTCCTACCACTGCGGTTCCCTGGTGGATGCCGCAGCGAAACTGTACAGGGTTGCGTCCGTTAGTGCCAACCAGACCATCTTCGATCCATTTTTGGTTAAGTAGCTCTAGAGAGGCGTGCATTTGTCGTGCAGATGCGATCGCTCGTCGTACCTGTTCGTTGGGTGTTAGTTCCTCTGGCGCTCCAAACAAAGCTAACACGGCATCTCCGACAAACTTATCTACTGTGCCGCCGTTATCAAATACAGCTTTGGTCATAGCTTCCAGATACTCATTGAGCAATTCTGCCACCTTGCGCGATCGCAAGTTGTTTGCCAGCTGAGTAAAGCCCACAATGTCACTAAACAAAACGGTAATCAATTTGGGTTCCGGACTCAAATCCAGCTTTAATTCCCCTCTCGCCGCCTTCTGCACCATTGATGGTGGTAAAAAGCGCTTCAATACCGACTCTGTTAAGTAACTATTTAGCTCCAAAACCCGGCGCTCGTTTTCCTTAAGAGCCAGTAAATTCCGTACCGAGGATAACAATTCCCGGTCATTAAACGGCTTGGCTAGATAGGCATCTGCCCCTCTACTGGTGCCTTCAATTCGAGTTTCCTCGTCCACTTTAGCGGTGAGCAAGATAATCGGTGTCCCCTTCAATTCCTCCTGTTCGCGGATCATCCGAATCATATCCAGACCCGACACCAAAGGCATCATCAAATCCGTCACAATCAGGTCAGGACGACGATTTCTCGTTATGGTGAATCCTTCGTCCCCGTTGCGTGCTGTCCAGACTTGATAGCCTTCATTTAGCAGAATGCGAGATACATAGGTTCGCAGATCCGGATTGTCGTCCACCACCAAAATAGAGGAGATGTGGGAGGAGTGATGAGTTAGGAGTGATGAGTTAGGAGTTGAAGATTCTTTTAACTCCTCAGCGTTAACTATTAACTCCTCACTCTCAAGAGCTTCTTCTTCTATCTCCAGGTCGGCTAATTCTACCGCAGCCCGATTGAACTGCACTTCGGTTGGCACTTCCAATACTTGATCTAACGGTAGGTGAGCTGTACCAGTTTGCAACCAAACAGTAAAGGTGCTGCCTTCTGTGTAGACTGAGCCTATGGAAATTTGACCGCCGTGCAGTTCCACCAGTTCTTTCACCAGCGCTAAACCTAAACCACTGCCTTCGTAGGATCGGTTAACTGACCCTTCCGCCTGCCGAAATCGTTCAAAAAGATGGGGGATTTGCTCTGGGCGAATGCCAATGCCAGTGTCTGCAATCTGTACTCGGACGTGATCCCCAGCAGATTCAACCGTGACGGTAATTGTACCGCCCACGGGAGTAAATTTCATGGCGTTGGACAGAAGGTTGTAAAGTACCTTGTCAAATCTTTCCAAATCTAAGTAAACCGGAAGACAGGGACTGGTGTAGGTAAGCAGATTCAAGCCTTTTTTCTCGCAGTAGGGGCGAAAGGCTTCGACAATTGTCTCGACAAATTCCACCAAGTTACAGGGGCGGAAACTAGCCTGCATCTTTCCGGCATCAAGTCTTTGGATGTCCAGCAGTTGATTTACCAGTCGCAGCAGGCGGCGGGAGTTGCGGAGAGCGATCGCAGCTTGTTCGTAAGGTAAATCTTGATGCTGGTTGACAGCTGACTCCAAGGGCCCCAGCATCAGAGTTAGAGGTGTCCGGAACTCGTGAGAAACGTTTTGGAAAAATTCGGTTTTCTGACGGTCTAATTCCAATAATCGCTCTGCTTGTTGCCTGGTTTTTTGGTAGAGTCGGGACTGTTGAACTGCGATCGCTGCCTGTGCTGCCACAGCTTGAGCTAATTCAATCTCCGATGCGTGCCACCGTCTCGATTTGTGCGTTTGGCGCAGCGTAATACTGCCAATAATCCGACCATCCGAGAGTAACGGCACCACCAACAGCGCCCGCGCCGGACTCCGCAAAGGCAGATCAAACCCATTCATTTCTGGTTGTTGACCCAAATCGTCAATTACCACTGGTTGTTGCGTAGAGAGTAGTTGCTGCAAAACCGGATTACCAGCAATGGGTACCACTGACTGCGGTAATTGAGAATTCTTAGCTTCATGTTTTGAGTTTTGATTTGTCGAGGCAGCGCCTGTGAAAAGCCTTGAATTATAAGTTAAAAATTCTGGCTTTTGAAGTTCGATAACCGACTCCGCGCCCATAGCGTCGTCCATGACTCGGATCTCTGTTCCGTCATACAAGCCCACGCACTGGACAAACTCATCTTCCTCCCTCCAAAGAGACAAAGCACAGCCATCTACCTGCAAAGCTTGTCCCAGCTGTTGAGTAATCGCCGCAAAAATATCCTGTGGGTCAAGACTGGAGCGGATAGCCGTGGTAATGGTATTGACAAGCGCCTCTCGACGTGCCAAATAGGAAACTTGCTCATAAGCGCGCGCCTGAGAAAGAGCTAAAGCGGCTTGATCCGCCACCATTACCACCAGCTGAATTTCATCATCCTGCCATGCACGCGGCTCCCCACACTGATGTAGTGCCATCACTGCCATCAATTCCAATTGGCAATACAGCGGCACCACCAGGCTAGAGTGAATGTCCTGCTTTCGCATAGCCTCAAGCCGTTGCCTGATTTCCGGGGTATGAGCGCTTAATCGCTCATCAGTTTCAACATCATTAATCACTTCCACATCCTGCGTTTCCCACACCAACTGACCTAGACCTGAGTCGGTGTCTTCGTCTTGCTGCTCTCTATGTGAATCTAGAGAAGAAAAGGACGCAGGTATGAGGACGGAGGACGCACTGGCGTATTCTTCCAGCGTCCTAGCTCCTAAATCCTCACTTTTGCCTTGTGCCTCAGGTTTTAATCCAGAAGTCAACAGTCCTGATAATCGCCGTTTGCCGTTCGCCTCTTGCCTTTGATAAATAAACCCTTCATCTGCCATCTGGTCTTCTTGGAAGGGACGCAGAATACAAACACTCACCTCCAACATATGACCGACTGTTTCTACAATCGTCTGGAGGACTTGCCGCAGGGGCGAACCACCCCCGCCTCGGTACTGGGCATTGCGAATTGTATTGGTGACTGTATTCAGCAGCGATTCTCGGCGCAGCGTCCGGCAAAGTTCCTCAGTGCGAACTTTCAGGACGTTGTGGGTATCCATTGCCTGCTGCACCAGTGCTTTTAGCTCGGCAGCGTCCCAAGGTTTTGTGACGTATTTGAAGACCTTACCAGCGTTGATGGCTTCCACCAAGTCTTCGACATCGGTGTAACCTGTCAAAATAATTCGGATAATGTCTGGGTACTGAGTAGCAGTGAGGCTCAAAAACTCAGTACCGCTCATTAAAGGCATACGCTGATCCGAGATGATCACCGCAACATCTCCCTCGGATGCCAAAATTTCCAGGGCAGCTGGGCCGTTGTCTGCCCTGAGTACCTTATAGTCTCGATGGAATGTTCGGTAAAGCAGGTCGAGGTTGTCTGGTTCGTCATCGACAACCAGAATTTTCGGCTTTTTGCTGCCTTGGGATTTCATGCCCCGCTCTCCTGCTGTTGTAGCGCGTAGCTCGTACATACGCCCATGCGGTTTAAAAATAGTATCCTCATGCACAGATTCTTCCAGGGATCAAGATGGCTTACGGACGTAAGAGGAAGACGAATTATAGATATATAAAGCTACTATCCCCATATGACTGTTTCCGCCTCCGGAAGCTGTGGCCAAGCTAGGCGATGCACCCCAATTGATCTTAAGTTTTTAGTTTCACTTTTGCCGCGTCCTCGGCTGTTCTGAGAAAAACACCCTAATGCTACCTTATGCTCCCCGATATTATATTGGGCGTAGGCGACACTAGCGTATATGCCCTTAGTCGCTAGATTTTGAAAAGTCGCTTCTCTAACACCGATGCTTGTTGTGGTAGGGCAATAGCTGTTCTCTGTCGTCAGCCAACTGGCAACTAAGGTGTCCCGCTCAATTAATTTAATTATTTTTAGGGGAGAAAATGCACTTCTCACTTGCTTTCTATTTAAGATACTCGCTCTAGATCAGTTTCTTTAATTTTTGTGCGGGAATCTCAGTTATAACTGGTTTAACCCACACTTTCATTATCCCGACACCAAATTGTCAGACAACAGGCTATTAGCGGAATACCTCCAAGAACGCTGCTGCTCCGGATATAAGCCTACTCTGCCTAGTCTATGACGCTGCCTATACTCCACGGGGTCAATGCACTCCTTGTACAATAGTATCCTTGCTGGAATAAAAGCTGCTCTTGAAAGTCAAGACGTTTCGGTAGGGCAGGTGGTTGCCAAAAAAAACTCTTATTGAAATAGGTAAAGCTTAAGGGATGGGCGGCTTTTGGCATTTAGTCGTTGCCAAAAGCGGGAATGGCGGCGAAAAAAGCTACGCTCAAGGAGGGCTATTTACCTCTGATGACCAATATTGAACCGCGAAAATTTGTACAAAATGATCTACGATGAAACCTGCTAGAGATCCAACTGGGCTAGCTCCTCACCACTGCTTTCCTTTAGTTTTGCACCGCCAACCCGAAAAAGACGTACAACCCAAAATTGCCTCTCACTTTATTATCCGGACGGCCCGCCAAAGCGATCTGACAGGTCTGACTGAGATCCTGGCGGATAGCTTTCACCCGCGCAATGGGATTTGGAACTGGTTCTATCCTCTTTTTCGATTAGGAATTTATGAAGATTTGCGGAATCGGCTGCGCTCGGCTCCTGAGAATTACATTTGTTTAGTCGCTCTTGAGCCTGTCTCTGGCGGCACTAATCAGGGAAATAGCGATCGCATCTACTCCCAACCCTCAGAGTTTGAACACGCTGACGATTCTGTGGTAGGCACTGTAGAAATGGCGCTCCGTCCCTCTTCCTGGCAACCTTGGGGTTCTCAATATCCTTATATCTCCAATTTGGCTGTCTACAAGTCCTGTCGGCGGCGCGGCGCAGCGCTGCAATTGCTGCGCTACTGCGAGCGAATAGCTCTAGAGTGGGGTTTTGAAGATATCTACCTCCACGTTCTGGAAAACAATCATCAAGCTAGGCAGCTTTATCTGAAGGCGGGATATGAACTGCACAAGGTTGATCCCAGCTGGAGCGACTTGCTGTTTATGCGTCCCCCAAGGCTGTTTTTGCACAAACACTTGATTCCTAAACTCCAAAACCACAACTCGTGAAAAAAGCGTAAGATTGGAAAACAATTTTCATCCCTTTAATGCGTAGGGACACGGCATTGCCGTGTCCCTACTTTGCTGATGGCTGTAAGGTGCTACTTACTTTTGTATTTCCTGACGTTGGGCCATATGCCATACAATAAAACTGCGAGATTACAGATTGGTGACTTATACTTACTGATGCCAAATGTTTTGTTAATGTAACTATTATTTATATAAAAGATGTCTAACTGACTCTTAAGCGCTCCCTCCATCCAGAAATCACAGAATTGAAGCAAGTTTATGTGCTTCCAATTCGGATATATTTTTACCGGAAAAATCTATCAGTAAAAGTTGACATGGATAGGACAAACGAACAGAGCTACCAGGCTGCTATATACAAAGCTGATGCTAATCAAAGCCCTACCGGTGTTATTCGCGATCGTCTCTCTAATGAAATGACAAACGCAACCCCGAACCCTGACGAGGAAAATTCTGAGATTCTCACTCAGATGCGTAATAAACATCTGTTAATCGTCAATAGTCGCCGTCGGAATGGCTTGATCCTTTATAAGAGCTACCATGCAGAGTTTGCAGGGCCTGGATCGGCTGTGGGTGGCTTGTTTGATGTGGATTGTAAGCAGGTGCTGCCAGTCGGCAATTTGTCGTTGGTGAGTCCTGAATCTGCCCAGGAACGACAAAATGCTTATTTGATTCGGCGGCAGTGGATTCGACTTACTAGACAAATAACGGATAATCCGGTGCCTCTGCAACGAGCGCAGAAGATAATTGAGCAGTTTAAGCAGTTTTTTGGTACGGAGACAATTGCCCAAATACCTGACGATGCTTTGGCGCTTTTGGTAGGTGTTTTGCCAGACACTATCAGCAGGGCGCGTGAGATCGATGATTGAGAATTAAAAATTAAAAGTTACCTTTTTAATTTTTAATTCTTCCCCCTTAAGAAATAGTTTTTAAGGCTGCTAGAAGATGTTGGCGTGATCGCTGATTTTCTTGTTCACTACCTACCGTAAGACGGATGCCGCCGCCAGTGTGCCGCACCAACGTTCCCAGGTGTTTGAGTTGGTGGGCTAAGTTGGTAAGGGCTTCATCTGTAGGGGTACGCAGGTAAATAAAGTTAGAGTCGCTGTGCCAAATTTGTAAGTTTGGTTGCTGTTTGAGAAAGTCGAGTAACTTTTCGCGTTCGGTGAGAATTTCGGGAATGCAACCGAGTAGCACTTGGCGATGGGAAACGGCCAGCAATGCAGCAGCTTGGGTGAAGCTGGGGAGGTTGTAAGGGAGACGGACTTTTTCCAGGGCGAGGATAATTTCCGGATGTGCGATCGCGTAACCCATTCTTAAAGCTGCCAGTCGAAAGGCTTTGGAAAATGTCCGCAACACCACCCAGTTCGGACGCTGCTGTAATTCTCCGACAACAGTTGTCTGGCTAAATTCAAAATAAGCTTCGTCAATTACTACCAGAATCTCCTCTGGCAAACTCCGCAGCCATTCCAACTCAGCAGCGGTTAGGGCGTTAGCAGTAGGGGAGTTGGGATGAACCACGAACACCACCCGGATTGGCGGATTGGAGGTTTGTTTAATAGCTTTTTGGGCGGCGGTCAGGTCAATTTCAAAATTTGCTTGCTTACGCCCCACAGTGACTACAGGGATGCCCAGCGTTTTAGCGAGAATGCCGTACATAGAGAAGGTGGGATCAGCTACCAAAATCGACCCTTCTCCTCCTAAACAGGTGGCAATCAACAGAGAACGAATTAGTTCATCTGAACCGTTGCCTAGAGAAATATTAGCTGGGCTAATTAAACTTTCACCTGCCTCCCCCTGGGTTAATACAGGGGAAATCGATTCATTGACGTATTGCGCGATCGCGTCCTTCAGTTCAGCATGACTACCATCAGGATAGCGATTTGTCTCAATCAGCTGCTGATAAGTCCAAGCCAGCTTTTCTTTTAACTCCTTGGGCAAATCAAACGGGCATTCATTGGTATCCAGGCGGTCGATAGGAATGTCTGAGGCAACTGGACTCCCTGATGTCCCACCTGGGTGCGGTGTATAGGCGCGTAGCCCAGATAAATCTGACCGAATGAAGGAGAACATAGATTCTTTATCTAACAACTAACAACTATTTTTAAGTAGAACAGTGCCGAGTTAAAAGATACTCAGCACTTCTTCGCCGAGGAACTCAGTCCTACAGACATCTTGCACTAGGCGGTTAAAAGCGCAGCTATACAAACCAAACCTGACGAGAGCAGGTTACACCTTGATTTTTGATTAGCCAAGGCAGGTGGACTTGGAATGCAATACCCCAGAATTCCATTCTGAGGGCTTGGTGCAAGATGTGAGCCTACTGACTTACCAGAGTAATCGCCGTAACTTCTGGCGGACAAAACAATCGTCCCGGAAAATAGGTTCCCAATCCGCGATTTACATACATCTGGTTTTTTCCCACCTGATGCCATCCAGAAGCCCATTCCCAATGCTGCACGACTTTATTACATTCCTTCATAAAAGGCACCAAGGGCTGCATCGGTTGGGGAATAATGTCGCGCAAGTGTTGCAGCAATCCTGCCGCCGGGCCAAACCCTGGAATCACCACTTGGCCGCCGTGAGTATGACCTGAGAGTTGCAAATCAACCCGCCATTGTTGCAGAATTTCGGCGGTATCTGGATTATGAGATAAGACGATGCGGGGTGTATTCGGGTCGAGTTGATTCATCACGGGTGCGGGGTTAAATTCCGGCGACCAAAAATCAGCGAGTCCGACTATAGGTAATGCTTTTCCCAGTGGATAAGCGATTTCGTTCTCAAGGACGCGAATGCCGATGTTAGTCAGGGCATTTTGCACCTCTTGTTTTGAATGGCGGTAATAATTATCGTGGTTGCCGAGTACGGCATAGACACCAAAACGACTTTCCAGGTGTTTTAGCGATCGCACTAACTTATGAATCGGGGTTGGATCGTCGGTTACGTAGTCGCCTGTCAATAAAACCAGGTCTGGTTCAAGTTGATTGCTGGCTGCAATTGCTTGTGCTAACAGTTCATCGGACAGCCGCAGGCCATCGTAGTGCAAATCTGACAGTTGCACTAGTTTTGTTTTGTGCAAAGATGTCGGCAAACTTGCGATCGCTACTTTCACATTTTCTACACTTAATGGCCCAGATAATATCCAGTGCATTCTGTCAACTCAGGCTTAACTGGCGCTTCCAGCATAGCGTAGAGATGCGATTTCTTGCCTTCCCACCTAATTAAGGGGCGAACGCAAAAGAATTTATTAAATCTTTTCAAGATTGCTTGGCTTGGCTGGTTTATCGGCTTCCCTATTCGCTACCGTCCTCGCGATAAATATAAAAGCGATCGCTGAATTGTTCTTTTTCCGAGAGTCCAAGGTATTTGTCTGTAAATTTACTTAGTTTTTGGCTAAAAACAGATAAATCGTCAATATAAATACGGTTTTATAATAAATAGAAACATCGTATGTTTATTTTTATTAAGTTTATACTTCAGTCTTTATTGACGCAAAAATAGCTTTTTTAGCTAAATAAATTAGCTAATCTATACAACCCATTTGTAGCAAAATCCGAAAGCGCTTTTTATATTAATTAACAAAAAGTATTAAGTTACTAATATTCATTAAAGTTCGCATCTTATGACTGAAAAGACTGAATTCGCCGCGTTTCTACAATCCTACTCCAGAAAAGCCGGTATTATTGCCACCCTAATTGGCTGTGTTGTTTTATTGGGCTGGATATTAGATATTACAGTCCTTAAAAGCATTTTGCCAGGGCTGGTAAGCATGAAAGCTAACACAAGCATAGCCTTTATTCTGAGTGGCTTGTCTTTGTGTTTGTGGCACGACGCGGAAGACAGAAGACAACATGCAAAAGATAAGCGGAGAAAGTCTTCGTTTGACCTTTCTCAAATGTTGGCAATCATCGTCATTTTAATCGGTCTATTGACACTAATTGAGTATGGGTTTGGATGGAATATAGGGATTGATGAACTGCTGTTTAAAGACCCAGCCGGCGCTGTTGGCACTTCTGCACCAGGGCGAATGTCTCCCAATAGCGCCCTGAGCTTTTTCATGCTTGGCTCTGCCCTTTTGCTGTTATCAAAAAGGATGTACCGTCCGGCTCATTGCATTAGCTTAGGCGGATTCTTGATTGGTTTCCTGGGCCTTTTGGGCTATATCTACGGCATCACCTCCTTGTACGGCAAGAGTTACAACACGGGTGTGGCGTTGCACACAGCGATCGCATTTATCCTGCTTTCTAGCGGCATCCTGTTTGCTTGTCCAGATCGAGGACTGATGACAGTTGTTACAAGCGACAAAGCAGGCGGATTGATGGCGCGGCGGATGTCCCCAGCCGCGATTGGCATTCCCTCAGCCTTGGGCTGGTTCATTTTATGGGGCTACCAATCTCAGATTTATGACAGCGAAGCTGGGCTGGCTCTTTTTGGCGTCTTTAACGTAGTTATTTTTGGCTTTCTAATCTGGTGGAATGCCAAATTCCTAAATGCTGTTGACACCCAGCGCCAGCGAGCAGAAGCAGCACTAAAACAGCTAAATCAAGAGCTAGAAGATAGAGTTAAGGAGCGCACGATCGAGCTGAGTCAACTGAACGAGCAATTACACCAGCAAATTGCCGAACGCCAGCAAACAGAGGACGCGCTCCAGGTAAGCTATAGCCTCTTACAGGCAGTCATTGAAGGAACGACTGATATCATTTTTATCAAGGATCTTCAGGGTCGCTATTTGATGATCAACTCCATTGGTGCCAGCCTACTTGGCAAGTCTGTAGAGGAGATGATTGGGAAGGATGACTCCGAGGTATTTCCACCTGAGGTTGCCCCTCAACTTATGGAGACTGACCGCAGAATTATGGCTTCTGGGACAACTCAGACGTTAGAGGAAATCGTCTATATCAATGACATCGCGGTAACGTATCTCTCAACAAAAAATATCTACCGCGATCCCCAAGGAAACGTTATCGGTTTGATTGGGATGTCGCGAGACATTAGCGATCGCAAGGCGTTGGAAAAAGAATTAGCGCGGCGCGAGCAGCTTTTGAACTCATTTATTAGCGTTGCGCCGATCGGACTCTCTATTCTTGACGACGAGATGCGGTATCTGCAAATCAACGAAGCGTTAGCACAGATCAATGGCGTGTCTGTAGAAGAACATTTAGGAAGATCCCTGGCTGAAGTATTGCCCGACGTTGCACAAGAGATTGAATCGACGTTACGCAAAGTACTGACGACAGGCGAAGCGATTCTCAACATTGAGGGGTGCGGTGAATTACCTAGCAATCCAGGCGTCCTGATGCACTGGTTGACTTCTCAATTTCCCATACCTGGAAAAGACGGCAAGCCGATGGGTATTGGTGTCACCGTGATGGATATTACCGCTCGCAAACAAGCTGAGGAAGCCCGTCGGGAGAAAGAAGTTCAGTTAAAAGAAAAAAATCAGCAGCTAGAACATACTCTTCAAGAACTTCAACGTACTCAAGGTCAACTAATCCAAAGCGAAAAAATGTCCAGTTTAGGACAATTGGTTGCAGGGATTGCTCACGAAATTAATAACCCAGTTAACTTTATCTTTGGGAATCTCACCCATGTCAGAGAATACACCCAAGATTTATTAAATCTCTTGCGGCTCTATCATCAGCAGTATCCTAATTCAACGCCAGAAATTCAGGAAGAGATAGAAGCAATTGACCTGGATTTTATGATGGAAGATTTTCCTAACCTGTTGTCATCAATGAAGGTGGGGGCAGATCGCATCCGGGAGATTGTGCTTAGCTTGCGGAATTTCTCGCGAATTGACGAAGCTGAAATGAAGGCGGTTGATATTCATGAAGGAATTGATAGTACCTTAATGATTCTGCATAACCGCCTGAAAGCAAAACCGGATCATCCTAACATTCAGATGATTAAGGAGTACGGTCAATTACCTAAAGTCGAGTGCTACGCAGGACAGCTCAATCAAGTGTTCATGAATCTGCTCGCTAATGCCATTGATGCGTTGGATGAGTATAACAAACAGCGATCGCTCTCAGAAATTAAGGCAAATCCCAGCTGGATCAAAATTCGCACTGAGGTACTAGACTGCGATCGCGTCGTTATCAAAATTGCGGATAATGGCTCTGGAATGACAGAGGCGGTGAGACAACAGCTATTTAATCCCTTTTTTACTACCAAAGCCATTGGCAAAGGCACCGGACTGGGTTTGGCAATTAGCTACCAGATTGTTGTAGAAAAGCACAACGGTCAATTGCAATGTTTCTCAGCACCCGGTAGGGGAGCAGAGTTTATTATTGAGATTCCACTTCGGCAGATAGTTTAGGCACATCTAAACTTCAGAAACGGTAGGAGCGATCGCGCTCTGGACTAGAGAAAATGAGGAAGCGATCGCCTTGGCGTTAGCCTACTACTCTAAGCACCAGACTTTCTTGAGAACGCCGATCAGCTTTTTCTGCCGCGCCTCAATGACTTCGGGTGTCCATTCCTGTTCCATTAGCACTTGAGTTGTTAGCGCAAAAGGAGAAACACCTTTTTTAGTGGTGAAATACTTTTGCTTTTTCACATCAAAGTCATAGTTTTGCGCTTCACTGTTTTTATAACAAGAGAGTAAAGCCAGATTTCCTAAACGATGCACATATTTTTCGCGTTCTTCCAAGCTTGTAAAGGACTTCATCCACAGACTATCATGGGCAGGATTTTGCGGTAATATATGCTCGACAGTAATGGTGGGAAAGTTGTATGAGGCTTCACCTTCTGACAGAGCCGCATCTAGACGCAGCAATACAAATAAACGAATTTTTTGAGTCTGGTAGAGGTCGCCATCCAACATTTTGAGAATATCATTCTTTTCTTCTGATGTAATTTGGAGGGGTGAATCGGGTGTATATAAATCTTCCTCATGCTCAATGGCAGTTAACAAGCGACGATACCGTTCAATTCGTTCGTTAATATTTGCCCGTTTAATCATCAAACCAGCCGCAAGACGTTCTAATTCAGTAAAGAATTTCACCAATCGCTCAGGATGGCTGCGGTTACGAGAGAGATAGAGAATAGCTGGAGGTATCCAGTCAGAATTATCGATATCATTTAACTGCTTAAACAGTTTATTTACTTCTTCGGCGTGTTTATCGCTTACATAGCTTGTCTTCTTAATTTCGTAGAAAGCATCAGCTAAAGGGCATAAAGTTGTCTTGATAAACTTTTGAGAATTATTCCACGGTTTAATATGTTCGCGGTATTCCTTGAGGATGCTACCAGTGAGTTTTGCCTTACGATCAATCATGCGAATGTATGAAAAAAGGTCTTCAAACGTCTCCCGACCTAGTTTCTCTTGTATATCTTCCCATTTGCAAGTGTATGCTTCCTTTTGATCATCAGGAATTTGCCCGATAATCTCGGCTTTTAAAATATCGGGAAGTGATAGGTCTAGACCCCGACCGTTCAGCACAGAAAATATCCGATATGCAGATTCTAAGTCTGGTGTTGAAACTACTACCAGAAAACATCTTGTAATAATGAATTGCACGAGCCGAACCCGCTGAGATTCGGAAAGTCCCTCTAACTTTTTCAGGAATAACAGCGCGTTTTCTTTAATATTTTTACGACTATCTGAAAGCGCATCTGAGGAGTCCAGCTTGCTAATACCGCCTTCATCCTGAATGTATTCCTTGAAAAACTCTGCATCTCGCTTTGCCAAGGTCAAACGGTATCGGTTAGGGTGGCCAAGGATTGGGTCGCTTTCTTCATAGAGCAACTTAGTTAAGGCATTGGCATATTTTGGTTGTACTAACGTCCGCAGAGCTGAAAGTAGTATAGTTAGCGTTGACAGACGTTGTTGACCATCAACAACTTGAGCGTCTGGTTTATCTGCCTTTATTAGTACAATGCTGCCCAGGAAGTAGGGATTTATATCATCAATTGGCTCGTTACCGTCACCCAAGGATACAATTAGGTCTTGAAGCAATTCTCCAGCTTGCTCAGTAGTCCAGGCATAGGGACGCTGGTACAGGGGAATGGTAAAAACGAAATCATTGCTAAATACTTTCTGAATAGGATATTCAGTAGCTTGAATTTTGACGGTACTCATGGGTAGCTCCTTAAGCGACTATGTGGGCAAAAGCTTCGCTAAGGTTAGTGTTCCCTGCCGTCGCTACTAAATTGAAATTTTGCCGGATTATTTGAGTTTTTTGATGGCTTAGCTGATTTAAGAATGAAGGGTGTTAATTTTGGAGGCCGTGCCAATGAAGCAGGCACGACTGCTTGGGATAGATCCAGAAAGCTAGAAGCGCCGCTATACTCTGACAACCAGTTGCTGAATCATCACTGCAAGCGTTACCAAACCTAAGACACTCATCAACCCCGCAGGCATAAACTTGCGAGTTTTCGCCAAGCGGACGGCAAAGACAATTACTAGAACAGCGGTGACAACGGTTGCTAAAATCAGCCCCCAAGCTTGTCCCTGTAATTGCATCACTCCGCCGAGAATGAGTAGTACACCGCTGACAATACCAGAAATTAATGAAACTTTACTTTGCGCTTGAGAGTAGCCAATAATACCGCCAATAATTGCTAAGATGCCGTATGCGATCGCGCTGATAATTCCCAAATTCATTAGTTGAAACCTATTTTTAGGGTCGGCAGACAATTTACCATAGCTCTCGGTAGATCACTCTGGTAATTGATGGATACTCAAGCGATCGCTTCAATCAAATTCCTGCAACGCCAAGCTGCGTCCCTGTTACTCTATAAATCCGTTCTTGCGGGTGAAGTGGGTTCGGCTTTCCTGAATCTGCTGCAAGCCTTATGCGATGGCGACACCGATGGACTGGTTTGCCTGCAAGCTTACGGTAGTTGGTTTCAAGCTTTAGCCGCCAAAAATCAAAGCTGGGAAAACTACCTGATTACGCAAATCCTCAGAACCGATAATCCTTTTACCAGGCAAGTCCAGCAGGCATCTTTACTGTCTCCAGCTCTGGTAGCAGCTGCCCAGCATGATTTACAAGCCTTGCAGAGCCTCTACAATTGCAGTAGCGACCAGTTGAGTAGGTGGGTGCAAGCTGCCGCTAAGCTGCCTGCTGCTCCCGTTGCCTGGAACCAGCAGCAGGATGGGATAGTAGGGGCGATTCATGAGTTGCCCATCCGGGATAAATTCCAAATTTTAGAAAATTGGGCAGAGGCGCTGGAATATCTGGCAACTCATTACCACGACTACGGCACGGGACTGTTTGCTGAGTATCGGGCTTTTCGCTGGCAATCGGGGCAACTGGTGGGAATTAGGCATCCCGATCCTGTAAAGCTTACGGAATTAGTCGGCTACGAGTCTCAGCGAGAAGCGTTGCTGAAGAATACAAAATTTTTACTTGCTGGTTATCCAGCCTTGCACGTTTTGCTGTATGGCAGTCGTGGCAGTGGCAAATCTTCTTTGGTGAAGGGGTTGTTAAATGAGTCGGGTACTGGAAATTTGCGCCTTGTGGAAGTGGCTAAATCTGACTTGAGAGATTTGTCAGAAATTGTGGAGCAGCTGCGGGGTGTTCCTCAGAAATTCGTTATTTTTGTTGACGATCTCTCCTTTGAGGAAGATGACGACGCTTTCAAAGCGCTTAAAGTTGTGTTGGAGGGTAATTTAACTGCGCGATCGCAAAATGTGGTGGTATATGCGACTTCCAATCGCCGCCACTTGATTCGAGAATTTTTTGCTGATCGCCCGCTCACGCGAGACAATGAAGAAATCCATGCTTGGGATACGGTGCAGGAAAAACTTTCGTTTAGCGATCGCTTTGGTCTTACTTTAACCTTTGAACCAGCGGATCAGAACACCTATTTAAACATTATCCGACATCTTGCAGCCCAAGCGGAAATTCCCCTCAGCGAGGAAGATTTAGAATATCGCGCCCTCCAGTGGGCAACTCGTCACAACGGGCGTTCTGGGCGCACAGCACGACAATTTATTGACTTTCTCAAAGCCGATTTAAACGTAAACACATAATAATGTGAAAAGTTGGGAACTGCTGACTGGAGCCAACAAGCAATATGCGATCGACAAAGCTAAGTAATCGAATTTTACTCTCGTCAGTTGCCTTCAGTGTAAGCTTTTTTATTGGACTTGTTGCTAACCGAGACTTCGGAAAAGCGCTGCTTACAGGGGTAATTACTGTACCTGCTACTTATGCGGGAACTTTAGTTGTAGAAAATAAACAAAGGAAGAAAAAGAATTTTCTCCTAAACGAAATTCAAGCTATAGATGGAGAAAGACAAGATTTAGAGGAGCATCTTTATTATTTGCAATCCAGTCTCAATCAACTAAATCTCCAAGTTACCGAAAGACATAACCAAAGGGATGTGCTGAATCGGGAGATAGCCAATCTAGGAGCCTACAGGCACCAGTTAGAAGACCAAGGTTTTATTCTCCAAACTCAAGTTCAAGTTCTGGAAACGCAAAAAACTGAACTTAATCAATCCCTGCTGGCTGTAACATCAGAAAAACAAAAAACAGAATTAAGTTTGAGTTCTCTACGCTCCGATCTCAGCAAAATGCAAGCTCAATTCACAGAAAATCAGAAGGAAAAGAGCGTCTTAGAGCAGGAGATAACCAACTTAAAAAAGCAAAAACGTCCCTTACAATCAGAAGCCGAAAACTTGCAAACTCAAATTCAGACTTTTGAGATGCAGAAAGCTGAGCTAAATCAATCTTTGCTATCTTTACAATTAGAGCTTAGGCAATTACAGTTCCAAATTTACGAAATAAAACAGCCAAAGGAAAAGTCGCGTCAGAAAACGTCTTTTCGCGAAACAAAAACTAAACTAGAGGAAATACCTTCAGAATGGGCTGAGTTCAAAGCAAGACTTAGTGATGATGATATTCAAATACTCAAAGCAATTTTAGAGCAAAATAATCCAGGTGGAACAATAAAAAAAATTGCCGAAGAAAATATCACAATGCCCCAACTCTTAATTGATGGTATAAATGAGCTTGCTATGGATACAATTGGTGATCTGATTATAGAGCCTGGATCGGTGTCGGTTCCGCCAGCGATCGCACAGGAATATTTAACAAAAGTTAAAAATATAATTTTGTAGGCAATGCCCTCCAATGGTGTTATGGTGGGCAATGCCCACTCTACAGAGGATGGTAAATAATTACCCATCAACTCATGTTAAATCCATGACAAAACTTAAAATTACCAAAAGAATATCTAATGCCTTAATCAGTTCAGTTGGTGCAGGAGTTGTGCCTAGAATTGGTCTGGAATATATTGCTGTAGGTAGAGAAAAAGAAGTTAAAGCTGTTTTACAGGATCTGGATAATATTGGCGAAGGTAGTGCAGCATTTCGCTTCATAGTGGGACGCTACGGTTCAGGTAAAAGCTTTATGCTGCAACTGATTCGCAACTACGCTATGGAGAAAGGTTTTGTGGTAGCTGATGCTGACTTATCTCCAGAACGCAGGCTAACAGGAACTGACGGTAAAGGTGTAGCAACTTATCGAGAATTAATGCAGAATTTTTCTACAAAAATTCGTCCTGAAGGTGGTGCTTTAACACCAATTTTAGAAGGCTGGATTAATGGGATTCAAAACCAAGTCGCGCAAGATAACGATATGCGTCCCAATGACAGCGGTTTTGACGATTTAGTAGAAACGAGAATTAGGGAAGTAGTTAAGGACGTAGAAGGCTTAGTTCATGGGTTTGACTTTGCCAATGTTATCATCGCTTATTGGCGCGGCTATCGCTTGGATGATGATGATAAAAAAGAAGCTGCACTGAGGTGGTTGCGGGGAGAATTTGGTACTAAAACTGAGGCAAAATCAGCGCTGGGTGTGCGCGTCATTATTGATGATGAAACATGGTATGATTACCTAAAATTATTTGCTAAGTTTATTTCTGACATCGGTTACAAAGGACTTTTAATTTTGCTGGATGAGGCTGTACATTTATACAAGATTACTCATACAGCTTCCCGTCAGAAAAATTACGACAAGCTGCTGGCAATGTTCAACGACACGATGCAGGGGAGAGCAGAAAATTTAGGGATTTACCTGGGTGGTACGCCAGAATTTGTGGAAGACAAACGCCGGGGGTTGTATAGTGATGAAGCCTTGCGATCGCGTTTAAGCAGTCGTGTTAAAAACGGTCATAAGGATATCTCAGCACCAGTCATCCAGCTAGAAACATTAACTTCCCAAAATATATCGGAACTTTTGTATAGATTGGTTGATGTTCATGCTGCCCATTACAACTATAATAAAACTCTTAAACCCAGCGAATTGCAAGAATTTATGCAAGAGGTTGTCAATCGTTTAGGTGCTGAAAAATTTTTGACCCCCCGCGAAGTTGTCCGCGATTTCATCAGTATCTTAAACATAATGCAACAAAATCCAGACATTTCTTTTAATGAACTGATTCGCGGGGACAATTTTAAACCCACTCCGCCAAGCAAAAATTCAGATGTGGATGGGGATAACGAATTTGCAGAATTTACTTTATGAGTTAAGAGGAATGAACCGCATTGGCGGAGCCTGTACGTTAGCGCTTAGACGCATTAGCGTAGCCATGCGCTCTCTTCGCTATAGGATGCGAAGTGAAGAGAAACAAGAGAGCAGAAACTAAAAGTCAAATATAGCTTATGAGTAAACAGCCTTTTGATAGGTTAGCGCCATTTATTCAAGAATATATCTACACTCACGATTGGACGGAATTAAGGCACGTTCAAATAGAAGCTAGTCGGGTAATTTTTGACACAGATGTTCACCTATTGCTTGCCGCGGGAACAGCTTCGGGAAAAACAGAAGCTGCCTTTCTGCCAGTTCTTACCTTACTACATCAGAATCCATCCACAACTATCGGCGCACTCTACATCAGTCCTATTAAAGCGCTAATTAACGACCAATTTGAGCGTCTAAATGACATATTAAAAGAAGCCGATATTCCTGTTTGGCACTGGCACGGCGATGTCTCCTCAAGTCGTAAGGAACTGCTAATAAGAGATCCTAAAGGCGTTCTGCAAATTACTCCAGAATCTTTAGAAAGCTTGTTAATTAATAAAAATAAAGAGCTAGTTCGTCTATTCGGAGATTTGCGCTTTATCATCATTGATGAAATCCATGCCTTTATGGGTTCCGAACGCGGTTGCCAAATTCTTTGCCAGTTAGCCCGCCTATCAACATTTGTAAAAAAAACGCCGCGTCGGATTGGTTTATCTGCGACGCTTGGCGATTATTCCATAGCTGAAGATTGGCTTCGTTCAGGAACCGAAACTCCAGTCATTACTCCTGATATCGATGGTGGACAACGGAAAGTCAACTTAGCTTTGGAACATTTTTATATTTCAGATAATGCTGATGAATCATTTATTAATCCTTACTATAAGCATATTTTTGAAAACACCAAATCCCGAAAGTGTTTAATTTTCGCTAATAACCGCTCTGATACAGAATCGGTTATCGCTAACCTACGACAAATTGCCGAATCTGAAGGATTACCAGATATTTATCACGTCCATCATGGCAGTATTTCTGCCTCTTTAAGGGAAGCTGCTGAGGACGCGATGCGTGATAAAAAAACCGCATCTGTTACTGCTGCAACAGTCACCCTTGAATTAGGGATTGATATAGGTCAATTACAGCGGGTAATTCAGTTAGAAGCACCTCTTTCTGTGTCTAGTTTCTTGCAGAGGTTGGGACGTTCGGGAAGGCGAGGTAGTGCAGCAGATATGCGGTTTGTTTGTGCGGAAGATGAGCCATCAGGTGAGGAATCACTTCCGAAACAAATTCCCTGGCAACTGTTGCAATCTATAGCTATTATTCAACTTTACTTGGAAGAACGTTGGATTGAGCCAATCCAGCCTGTTAAATACCCGTTAAGCCTTCTTTATCACCAAACAATGAGCATTTTGATGGCGATGGGTGAACTCTCACCCGCGGCTCTTGCTCAGCAAGTTTTATCCTTACCACCCTTTGCTGCTATATCCAAAGATGATTTCCGGCAGTTGCTGCATCACTTGATTGAAATTGAGCATATTCAGCAGACTGAACAGGGAGAATTAATTATTGGTATGGCAGGGGAGAAAATTGTCAAAAATTTTCATTTTTATGCTGTATTCTCAGACACTATTGAGTATGTCGTCAGGGACGACTCTATGGCAATTGGCAGTATTGTTATGGCTCCCCCTGTTGGTAATTTGTTTGCCTTAGCAGGCAGAACTTGGGAAGTTATAGATGTTTGTTTAAAATCAAGAAATGTTTTTGTAAAACAAGTTAAGGGTCAGTCTAGTATTTCTTGGTATGGTGGCAGTAGCAATATTCATACGAAAGTTCTGCAACGGATGCGACAGGTTCTTTTTGAAGATACTCAATATATCTATTTAAAAAACAATGCTAAAAAACGCTTGAATACAGTTCGAGAACTAGCTAAAAGTGCTGGATTGCAAAGAAATAATATAGTTTCAATAGAAGGTAATACTTGCTGCATTTTTCCTTGGATGGGTACTGTCACGTACCGCACTTTGGAAAGGTTTTTGAATTTCTTTTGCCGAGAGTCGCTGGATATTAAACGTATAGGAGGTAAGGCTCCTTATTATCTAACAGTTAAGTTAGGTAAAAGCCAATCTCAAGAACTTTGTGATGAAATCCTTTCTTTTGGCAATCAAAGGATTTCATCGCATGATTTAGTTGCTGCTGAGGAACCTTTAAAATTGCAAAAATATGATGAATTTATTCCTCAAAATCTGCTTTCTAAGGCATTTGCTATGGATTGTCTAAATGTTGAGGAATTAGAAAATATTATTAGTACATGGTAATCAAATCGATAAATGACATTTAATTACACTCGCACAATTCGTTTTCAAGATACTGATGCGGCTGGCGTTGTTTACTTTGCTAATGTTTTAGCAATGTGCCACGAAGCTTATGAGCAGTCTTTGGCGGCATCTGGTATTAATCTTAAGGTGTTCTTTAGTAATTCGTCTGTTGCTATTCCTATTGTTCATGCTAGTGTAGATTTTTTTCGTCCGATGTTTTGCGGGGACGAGATATTTATTAAGTTAATGTGTAAGTATTTGAGTAGCGAGACATTTGAAGTTGCTTATCAGTTTGTTGTCGCTGATAAGATAGTCGCTAAGGCAATTACTAGACACGTTTGTATTGATGCGGTTAGTAGAAGTAGAAAAGAGTTTTCTGCGGAGATTGTGAGATGGTTGCGTGAGTGGGGGGAGCAGGGTAAGCTCATCTAATTTGGTATAAATTGTACTTGACAATAAATCTGGGGTCTGAGAAGTGAAAAAACAAGCAATGCGAGCGCCGGAAAATCTCCAGGAGTAGGCTGATA
>NZ_JACJOY010000088.1:0-88435 GCF_014695815.1 Trichocoleus sp. FACHB-6 | reverse complement strand
AATTACTGGGGTAAGCTTTACTCATAACGCTCTCTCAGTGCTGTGTACTACATATTCGCAGCTTACACTGAGTGAGCTTTTTTGCTATCTAACCGACTTTTAAAACATCCTCTAAGGGTAACCGCTATCGAAGGGAATGCTAGACCTGTAGCGCTAAACAAACAAGCCCCTGAGATAAACACTCAGAGGCTTTGTCCTTAGCCTAGATTTGGACAAATTGCATTGCAACCAAATTAGTTAGCGTTGACCACGTTGATTTTGAACTGGCAAAAGCAGAGGCGCTGCTACGACCCTCGCTTTTATAGGTGTCCCACAGCTTATCCACCAACTTAGTCCCCCACTCTTCCCACAGCGTCTCTACTGGCTTAGTCCACTGCCCATCCTTTATTAGGACGCGAAATGCTGCAAGAATAGGCATATAAAAGATGTCACCAATAGTTAAGGATATCTCTTTGCCCGTTATAAGCTTCATGGGTTTCGCACTACAGCCACTAACCTTAGGGATGACAACCTTCTTCCCTGTTGCTCCAGTGCCGTTGATCTCAACGTGCTGCTCCATAATCTTCTGCTCTAGCCAGAGAATATCCTGAAGCAGCGGAATTACTTGCTTATAATCTTCTTCCTTCCAACCCTGTACAAGGCTACCCGACGAGCTATAAGCCTTGATTGGATGCTTGTCCTGACGAAAATCAAAAAGCTTATTATTAAGAAGCGCTAGACGACGAATGAGATCGGTAACGTTGTAATGGGCATTCCCCTCAAATTCTCCATACTCGTTAGGTTTAAATAGGACGTGCTGGCGATACTCCTTGGGTAAAGCTTCCTCAATCGGCTTCCAGTCCTGAGCCAAATTTTTCAGAGCATAGAGGGGAACGGAGAGGCTCAGGTTACGAGCGCGGCTGATGCTGGCAATCTCATGCTCACTTATACCGACTGCCACAGAAACCTGCACATATGCACTCGAAAGGTTAGAGTAAGACTCTCCCCGCTTGCGCTTCCCATGTAGTGCGTGCATCAAAGCCTTGTAGGTGTGGCCTCCATTTAGGACACCATGCCCAAGGAAATCACCCTCATCTTCGGTACTGGGTACCTGGAGTTTCAAGCGGACTTTGAAATCACCACCTTCAACTCTAGATGCGACGATCTCAGCCGCGACGATCATGATGCCGCTGTTGTAGAGAATAAACTTTTCTGGCTCCTCAGCCAGAGTCTTCAACATTGCCTTAGCTGGTTTAGCGTCCAGACTGGCATTTCTAGCATTAGGTCCGAAGGGGAGACCTTGCGGAAGTTCAGTAACAGGTACGGTAAGATTCCAAATTGCCGTTTCTTCTGCGGTGTAGCCACGGCAAGCGGTCTTAGCCAAAAGGGAAAGGTCTAATACTTGCATTAGGTTTTTTTCTTTTGTTTTTGTTCAACTGAACAGACCAAGACGTTCTACGGAACGTAAAAAACAGATTAGCACAAATTCTGCAATTTGCGCTAATCTGAAAAAAATAAAATTCCTAAGTATTATTACTTAAATATTGCTTTCTTCGTTAAGGGAGAATAGTTTCATGCGCCGACTCACACGAGAAATCGGGCCTAAAGCTGGGGCTTGACTTTGAGCTTTGCTGTCTTTCAAGCTTTCAATCAATTAAGATAGTTGCGCGATCGCGTAACTCCACCACTTGCACCAGTATGATTAAGGTGCGATCTCATGATTTCATCTCAAACCACCCTATTCTGGCGAATGCACTCTGCATACCAATTGAAGCTTGCCTTGGGAATGCGCTGTTGTGTCTTGTAATCGATATAAGTAATTCCAAAGCGGCGACTATAACCGTAAGGCCACTCAAAGTTATCCATGAAACTCCAGAGGAAGTAACCTTTCAGGGGATAGCCTTCACGAATGGCTCGATGGGCCGCCTTCAAATACTGGCGTAAATACATAATCCGGTCTGTATCAACTACCTCGCCTTGAGCGTTCAGTTCGTCTTCGGCAGCACAGCCATTCTCAGTAATGAAAATGGGCAAATCTTTACACCCAAGCGTGTCGCTAATATGGCGAATCCCCCAATAGAGGCTCTCAGGAACAATATGCAGCCAAGGCATATTCATTCGCGGGTAGCCTTTGGGGAAGTTAAGAAACTCGTAACCATTTTGATTGTCAGCCGCACGAACATAACTACCCGTGTAGATATTAAAACCCAGTGCATCGAGCGGCTGGTGAATGATTTCTAAATCGCCCGACTGAATAACTGGGGCATCAACGCCCAACTTCTCCAGCATTACCGGACTGTAGGCACCCGTAAGGGCTGGAAAAATAATCCCACCATTGAGCCAAGAAGTATGGAAAGCTTGCTGAGCAGCTGTTATATCAGCCGCTGATTCGGTGAGGGGAACGGTGACAGAAATATTGTCTACAAGTGCTACGGAACAGGGAACGGGCGAGGCGGCACGGATAGCTTGACAGCCCATTCCATGAGCGAGGAGGGCATGGTGAGAAGTTTGCCACACTTCTTTGCGAGTTTTGACGCGAGTGCCAGGGGCAAAGGGTGGGTCTTTATCCACATCGTAGGCAAAATCAGTGAAGCAGGGGATTTCGTTGATGGTCATCCAGTTAGTGATGCGATCGCCTAACCGACTGACAACAGCAGTAACATAGTCAGCAAAATCTGAAGCCATCTCCCGGCTGCGCCAAGAACCGTACAAATCCTCTAGTGCTTGAGGACTGTCCCAATGAAACAAGGTGGCGTGGGGTGTAATCCCGTGTTTGTGCAAGCAATCAACCAGGCGCTTGTAGAAATCGATTCCCTTCTCATTCACGTTTCCCCGACCATCAGGAATAATTCGGGGCCAAGCGATACTAAAGCGATAATGCTTGATGCCCAGTTTTGCCATCAGTTCTACGTCTGTTTCGTAGCGGTGATAATGGTCGCAAGCAACAGCACCCGTATCGCCATTCTCAACCCGTCCGGGAGTAGCACTGAAGGTATCCCAGACGCTGGGTTTGCGATCGCCTTCTGTTGCTGCACCCTCTATCTGATAGGCGGAGGTAGCCACGCCCCAGATGAAATTTGCTGGAAATTGGTCGCTGGTTTTCATCCGGTTTACGGTTGTTGGTTTTCTTTATTGAGAGAAGATAGCTTCATGCGACGATTTTCACGAGAAATCGGCACTAAGGCTGGGGCTTTGCTTTGAGTAGTGGTCTGCTGAAAACTAGCGATCGCTTTCGATAATTCTGCAATTGTCGGTGCCTCAAATACGCTACGCAAAGGTAACTCCACCCCGAATGCGTCGCGCACTCTAGAAACCAGCTGAGTCGCTAGTAAAGAATGTCCTCCTAATTCAAAGAAATTATCGTGAATACCGACCCGTTTAACTCCCAAAACCTCTGCAAAAATTTTCACTAATACTTCCTCAACCGGAGTTTGAGGTGCAACATAATTTCCTGCCAACTCTAGTTTGACTGGTTCGGGTGCAGGTAAAGCACGGCGATCGACTTTGCCATTAGGCGTCAGCGGTAGAGATTCCAGCACCACAAAAGCCGATGGCACCATGTAATCAGGCAGCTTTTGGGTTAAATAAGTCTGCAATTGAGGGATTAACTTACGGGCTGCTTTAGCTTGCAGGGGATTGTTCGCATAAGAACGCCAAGGGCGCAGGGAATTGCTGGGGGGGAAAATAGTTTTTTTGCCGGTTCGTTTCGAGACAAACATTACATCGTAGCGTCCATCAGTGCCAGAATTTGCCCAACTAATATCAACGTTGTAAGGGACATCTAGGCTATAGAAATCTTCTGGATCTACTCCCAAGTTTTGGGGTTTTTGCAAAGCTTCATGCATCTGTCCGGCAGTTTTAAATTCTGCTGCGCCTGATAGCCATTCTGCTGTTTTAACTGCTGCTATTACCCGCGCATTAGGCACATTGGTAATACTTAAGATTTCTGGTTGATTCTCAACTAATCGCTGGCGTACATCGGAGACGGTTAAGTTGTTTTCGTGCCAGTCTAGCCATTTTGATCCCCCCTGCCCCCCTTGATAAGGGGGGTTGGGGGGATCTATTTCTGGGTTCTGAAGTCCCTCTTGAAAAACAGAGGTAGAGGGATCTATTTCTAAGTTCTGAAGCCCCCCTTCATAAGGGGGGTTGGGGGGATCTATTTCTGTGCCAATATGCAGAATCGCGTTATAACGAAACTGGGTTAATTCATTGTGAGAACGACCCCGAATTAGTTGAATTTGTACGTCGCTAATCTGGGGAAATCGCTGTTTTAAAGCAGTGAAGAAAGCTGGATCAATTACTAACTCAGTTTCTTGGAACATTTGCATTTGTACCCGTTGCTGCAACTGTTCGCGGGTGAGAGAGGGTTCCGCTTGAGCCAGTTGTACTGAGGCGTGGAAAGCTTGCAGCAGGGGGAGACTACGCACATCGCCGATGAAGATGAAGCCACCGGGAGCGATCGCATTTATGGCTCCCTCCAGTACGCGCACTAGATAATCAATACTGGGAAAATATTGCACAACCGAGTTCAAAATCACCGTATCAAAGGCTTCTGACTCCACTCTCTCAAAGTCAGTCGCTAACTTCTGAAGCAATGTTACTTGAGGTAATTGTGCTAATTGCTGCTGGATGTAGTTAAGTGAAGCCGAGGAAAAGTCTGTCCCGCAATATTTAGTACAGTGAGGCGCAATTCTAAACAACAATAAGCCGGTTCCACACCCAATTTCCAACACTCGACTCGGTTGCAAAGCTAGAATTTGCGCCACTTGGTTATCAACCCATTCACGCATCTGTTCTGCTGGAATCGGTTGATTAGTATAACTACTATTCCAACCGACAATATTAAATGTTGGCTCTATATCAGCAGCAGGTTGATCGTAAGTTTCGTTGTAGAGCATTTGCCATTGCGAAACCTGCTCATCTTGCAATTGCATTTCCATCTGCTTCTGTTCGCTGTATTCGGAATTTAGCGCTACATAAGTTACTAAACGCTTTTCCCCCGGTACATCTTCACGAGTTATTACAACATTTTGCAGCACTGCTGGATGCTGACTCAGTACTGCTTCGACTTCTCCCAACTCTATGCGGAAGCCGCGAATTTTCACCTGTTCGTCGAGGCGACCTAAAAATTCGATATTACCATCTGGTTGATAACGAACTAAATCGCCTGTTTTATAAAGACGTGCTTCTGGTTGGTTACTAAAAGGATTAGAAATGAATTTTTCAGCAGTTAAATCGGGACGGTTTAAATAACCTCGCGCCAGTCCAGCACCGCCAATGTACAATTCACCAGCAACGCCAATCGGTACAGGTTGTAAATGACTATCCAGCACATAAACTTGAGTGTTAGCAATGGGACGACCAATTGCAGGCGCGATCGCATTTCCTGATGATGCTGCTACATCTGCGATCGCTTCTTGCCCGCCTTTATAAGGGGAGTTAGGGGGATTTCCTGGCTTTTTAACAGCAACTATCCCAGAAGTTGTAACAACAGTATTCTCAGTTGGCCCATAATTATTCACTACCTGGAAAGGATATTCAGCCAAAGGATATTGATGTAATTTGTCGCCTCCTGTTAATAAAATTCGTAATGCTATATCTTTAGACCAATCTAATAACAAAACTTTCTCAACTAAAGGGGTCGGCAAGAAGCTAATCGTTATCGATTTTGATACTAAAAAATCTCGCAGCTTTTCAGGTGATCGCCTGATTTCATCATCGGTCAAATAAATGCTAGATCCTGCACTCAAATAAGGTAGAATTTCCCACCCGCAAGCATCAAAAGCAACTCCAGCAACCTGCGTTACTCGGTCAAGCGGTGAAACTGCAAACGCTTGTTGATGCCAAAATACTAGATTAAGTAGTCCACTATGTTTAATTTGAACTCCTTTAGGCTTTCCAGTAGTGCCAGAGGTATAAATAACATAAGCAAGGTTTTCTGCGGTAACGTTGCTGCTAGGATTATCTTCGCTTTCGTGGGCAATTGTTTCCCAATCCATGTCTAAAGAAATTATTTTTGAATTTTGATTATCAAGGCGTTCGATATACTGTTCGCGTGTTAATAAAACTGGCACTTGAGCATCTTTAAGCATAAAACTTAAACGCTCAGGCGGGTAGCTGGGGTCTAAAGGTAGGTATGCTCCACCTGCTTTCAGGATGGCTAACATCCCGATTATCATATCAAGTGATCGCTCTACACAAACTCCTACTAAAATTTCTGCACCAACACCCAATTTTTGTAAGTAATTTGCAAGTTTGTTGCTACGTATATTTAACTCTTGATAGGTGAGCTGTTTATCTTCAAATACTACTGCTATGGCATCTTTATTCTGCTCTACCTGTGCTTCAAATAGCTGATGGACAAACAATTCTTTGGGATAATTGACCTGAGTATTATTCCATTCCACCAGCAGTTGGTGGAGTTCAGCTTCACTTAATATCGGTAATTCGGCAACTCGTTGCTCTGGATTTGCAACAATACCCTCTAGCAATATTTGGAAATGCCCCAGCATCCGGTTAATCGTAACTGCATCAAATAAATCGGTGCTATATACGACAAATCCGCTAATTCCTTCTGAACTATCTACCCCTAACCCATTATTTTCCTTTTGCTCCCACAGGTGGAATTCTAAATCAAACCGGGTTGTTTCTGTATCGACAAATTGCAACGGGCTTAGTGTTAAATCTGGTAGTTCTAGCGCCGACATTGGCGCATTCTGTAATGCGAACACCACCTGAAACAGGGGATTTTGATTCAAGTTGCGCTCTGGATGCAGCTCCTCCACCAACTTTTCAAAAGGCAAATCTTGATGAGCATACGCTCCCAAAGATACTTCTCGCACTTGACTCAAAAGTGAGCGAAAGGTTGGGTTCCCATTAAAGTTGGTACGCAATACTAAACTATTGACAAAAAAACCAATCAACCCTTCTATTTCGCTGCGGTTGCGGTTGGCAATTGGCGAACCTACGGCAATATCTTCTTGCTGGGTGTAGCGATACAGCAAGGTTTGAAATGCTGCAAGTAAAGTCATAAACAAAGTTACGCCTTCTTGCTGGCTTAAAGCTTCTAACGCCTTACTCAGGCTTTTCGGTAGTTGCAAAAGTTGCGTTGCACCCCGGTAGCTTTGAACGGCTGGTCGAGGTCTATCAGTAGGCAAATTTAGGATAGAAATGCCGTCCAATTGCTGCCGCCAGTAAGCAAGTTGGGTTTCTAATACTTCCCCTTGCATCCACTCGCGTTGCCAGTGGGCAAAGTCTGCATACTGAATGGGTAGTTCTGGTAAAGGTTTAGAGACGGAAAATTGATCGTCTTTACACGAAGCAAAGGCGGTGTAAAGTGCTGCTAACTCGCGAATTAGTACCCCCATAGACCAGCCATCGGAGACAATGTGGTGCAGAACCAGCAGCAGCACATATTCTGACTCATCCAACCGCAGTAGCGTTACTCGCAGAAAAGGGTCTTTGGACAAATCGAAAGGGCGTTGAGCTTCTTGGGTGGTGATGCGTCGCGCTTGGGTTTCTCTTTCGGTTGCGGGTAGCGATTCTCCTAGCCCTTTCAGGGCGGCTTCGCCAACAGAGACGCTTCGCGATCGCAAATCTATTACTGGCAGAGGTACAGTTAACGTGGATGCGATCGCTTGTACGGGTTGCCCTTCCACCGTTACAAAAGTAGTGCGTAAAGCTTCGTGACGGCGCACAATTTCGTTAAAAGCCTCCTTCAACGCCGCTAAATTTAGCGAACCGACCAGACGCACAGCTGCCGGAACATTATAGAAAGCATTATTGGGTACTAATTGATCCAGAAACCACAGCCGCTGTTGTGCAAAGGATAGGGAGAGATTTCTGTCTCGTGAAATGGGTGTAAGACTTATAGGAGTGGCGTTGGTGGTAACGTTAGCTGCCCTTAGAAAGGAGAGAATTTCAGTTTTGCGTTCAGCTATCTCTGCACGCAGTTCTGCTGTGAGGCTTCCTTCAGGGGCATTACAGCGCAGGCGTTCTTCATCGACAAAAACCTGAATATCTAAGCTACGAAGGTAAGATAAAAATTCAACTATTTTCAAGATTAAACCCCTTTTAGGAGATTACCTGCTAGAGGAGTTTACTTGCTATTGAGCCGACTGTAGTCTAACCTCGGTATGACGTTAGAAGACAACTCACTCAACATCCTACCCTAAAGGTTTCTGCTCATGGTGTTCATGCCCCCCACTTTCCTTTTGTTATGGCTGGTACAACTGTTATCCATTGGGATACTTGGCGGGGGGATTTACATTCTTTATGAGTGGTACCAACGGGAACTTGTGGGAACCCCCTACTTAGTGGCTGGAATAGCGCTGGTTCTATGGTCTTTTGGCGGTAGTTTTATTAGTTTGCCACTGCTGCGTCGTAAAGGTGCTGAGGAACCTAAAATCATGCGTACTGGAACCGTGCAGCGCATACAACGACCGGATGGTAGCGTCCTGCAAGTAGAGTTTTATGGCCCTGAAGATGGTCAACCGATTATTTTGTCACATGGTTGGGGGCCTAACAGTGCCGTATGGTACTATGCCAAGCGACAATTAAGCGATCGCTTCCGAGTCATTGTTTGGGATTTACCAGGACTAGGAAAATCTACTAGACCGAAAAATAACGACTACTCTATAGAAAAATATGCCCGTGACCTAGAAGCCGTTGTTGCCATAGCGGGAGACAAGCCTGTTATACTGCTGGGTCACAGCATGGGCGGCATGATTAACCTAACATTCTCTCGGCTGTTTCCAGAGCAGTTGGGTAGTCGGGTGGCTGGCTTAATCCTCGCAGATACAACCTACACCAATCCGCTGAAAACTTCTATCTTGAGCGGTGTGTTACGCAAATTGCAGAAGCCGCTGCTCGAACCTCTGTTGTACCTCACGATTCTGCTGTCACCTATCTTATGGCTGATGACGTGGCTCTCATTTCTTAATGGGTTGCTGCACATTAGCGTAGAGATTTCTGGATTTAAGGGTACTGAAACACGCGGTCAACTCAATTTTGCAGCTCTATTATCAGCTTTAGGTTCGCCGGGTGTTCTTGCTCGTGGCACACTGGCAATGTTCAATTTCGAGGAAACAAGGACACTCTCGACAATTAACGTTCCAGTGTTGGTCGTTTGCGGTGCAGGAGATATAGCGACTAAACCTGTTGCAAGCGATCGCATGAAAGCCGAATTGCCTCAAGCTGAACTCGTCACCATAAAGCCGGGTGGACACATGGCATTGATAGAAAAGAATCACCTGTTTTCCGAAGTGGTCAGTACGTTTTGTGCTAACTGTTCGTAACTCAGGCGCTAAAATTGGCGTGTGAGTAGCAATAAATGCTGACTTATTTGGTTTTATTTCGGCTCATCCCCAACTAGCTTAGTTACCTGTGGTTTGCGATCGCAACCTTAGCTGTTGTAGGCACATTTATTAGTTCCTCTTGAGACTTTTGTCCGTCAACCAGGTGGATAGCACATGAGTTAGCTCCTGATTTAGCACCTTATACCCCCTCTCATTGAGATGCAAAGTATCACGAACGTAGTTGCTTTGCACTTGACCATTCTGTACTAGGAGCGAGTAAGCATCTAAAATCAACACATCCTTTGCTTTTAGCGAGTAAAGGTAAGCGTTTACTTCCGATACCGCTTGGGCAATCTCTGGCGACCAGAAAGGTTGACGGGTCAGAGGTACCGAACCAATAGGAAAAATGGTTGTCAAAATAACGGTGGCACCACTATTTACCGAACGTGTGACAATCTGCTGAATATTAGCTTTGCAGTTGGTGATAATGGCAGCTTTTTGCTCAGGAAATAGCGGGATTGTTTTCAAGTCGTTAATCCCAACTTGCACAATGATAATATTGGGCTGCAACGGCACAACATGATTGTCAAAGCGTCCCAATATCTGGGCTGAAGTCTGAGAGCTAATACCTCGATTGATAAAAGAAAAACCCTTGAGCGTTGCCGGAGCGGGCCACATTTCTGCTCGCGAGTCGCCAAAGAATACCACGGTTGCTGTAGAGGCGGCAGGAACACCATCTTTTAGAGAGTCGGCACTAAAGAAAGGCGCGTAGTCCCAAGGGATCTAGATTAGTTTTGTTCAGTAGCAGGTAGTAGTGTCTCGCTTGGCGGAACAGGAGAGCGTTGAAAGCCAGCGATACTACCACGACGAGACATAATAATAGGGTCAGATGAAATAAACGCTGTTGTTTCTGCATTTTGGGGTGGGTAGTCCGCAGGCGTGTAACTAATGTAGTGTTACCCTCAGTCTGATTCGCCAGTTAAGTAAAAGCTTTCTAGTCTATGGGGTTTGGATGTTGTTTGCTCGTGGTGAGTATTGCCTGACGCAACGCTTCAGCAACTTGCTAGACAGCATTTTGGTAGTCCTGCATAGTAATGATAATTAAGCTTTTAGCTCTATAGATAAACTGGCGTTATACTCATGAATAAAATACCAGATAGCTCCTATATGATTTGAGAGTTTTTTAGAGAATGAAAGAGTTTTTCTTACCAGCCGCGATATTCTTTGTCTCATCGTATTATTAAATCTTTCTATATAGTTTGTTTTGCCAGTATCCTTGGATACTGATTTGTGTCTTTTTTTAGGAAAAACTATTTGATAAGCACTCCAAAAGTCTGTATAGCTGACAGCGCATTGACGGTAAATTGCTGGTAAAGAACCCCACAATCCTATCGCACCACTTTCATCTCTTTTACCAATATATACTCCTACAATTTCCTTAGTCAATATATCAATTGCCAACCAAATCCACTGCTTGTTACCCTTACAGCCTACAAATGACCACATTTCATCACATTGAATTATTAAGAAAGCCTTTTTTTTTTGAGGTTACTTGCACTTCTCTTTTGACGGCTCCTAATTTTTGATTGACATAGTACTGTAGCCAGCGTTCGGAAACTCCTGTAGCTCTGACGATTCCAGAAGAGAGAGATTTTTTCTAGTAATAGCCGATCTATCAACTCTCTGGTTGATTTGGAAACAGGCTGATGACTGGGAGTTGTGACAAATTGTCTGCCACAATCTCGACATTTAAAATTTTGTTTACCAGTGTGAGTATGACCATTTTTTACAACGTATCGAGAGTCGCATTTGGGACATTGCATAAGCTAAGAATTAAGTTATATTAAATAATTAAAATTATAACCCAATTATCATTACTATGCAGGACTACCAGCATTTTTTAGAAACTTTTCCATTGCGTAATTAACAAAAGTCTCTCCCCTACGTTCCACCTGTTGTTCCCTAACAATCGAGAAGCCCATGTGTAAGAAAAACGGCTTTGCGGTAATACTTGCTTCGGTGTACAAGCGATTAATTCCTAATTCATGAGCTTTGTCCTCAATTGCACAATAAATCTTACGGCCAATACCCATTCCCTGATAATTTTTATGGCAGTAAAAGCAATCTATGTGTCCACTAAACTCTAACTCGCCGAAACCTGCGATCGCACCTTCATCATCAGCAACGTAAGTGTATCGATTAGAACAGACCTTTGCCCAGTTCCTAAAATGAATATTATCTGGTGCCCATGCCTTGACTTGATCAATCGAGTAGTCACGAATGTTAATTTCACGCACTGTTTCGTGGAACAACTGCGCTATTTGAACAGCATCTTGCTCATGAAACAATCGTATTTTCATCGGACGATCCACTAGCTAACTATTTATTATGCTGCCCAGCACTCTATTCTTTCGTCAATTATTCATATTTAAATTATTTTGTCAATGCGTAAGTCCTATTAAAAACTGAAATATACCAATCTTAAATAATTCATAAAATTAACTCATTAGGTTGGGTTCAGGCACGAAACCCAACAAAGGAAGGCAGTGCTTGGGTCTCGCTTACACTCAACTTACTAGCTTTGCAATAGATGGAAATTACCAGCAACTAAAAGCTGATATTTTGATGCTAGATTATTTGCGCTTGCTGACTCTAGAATATTTGCAAATGAGGTTGTATCCTTAAAATTCAACCTCTTCTCGCTCATTTCCCCTAGAACTCGTGTTATCCAAACCTTTTGCAGCCCAACACATTGTTTCAATGTGCCTAGCTAAACTAGCTACAGTTGGAGATTCAAACAAGTTGCGTACAGACAACTCTATTTGGAAAGCGTCGCGGATGCGGGAAATTAACTGTGTTGCTAATAGAGAATGACCGCCCAATTCAAAGAAATTGTCCCGGACACCTATCTGCTGTTTCCCCAAAACCTTAGCCCAAATTTCTACTAGCACTTCCTCAACGCGATCGCGTGGTGCAACATAATCTTCTTTCATCTCAAAACTGAGCGTATCTACCGCAGGTAAGGCACGCCGATCCACTTTGCCATTCGGTGTTAGAGGTAGGGATTCCAGTACCACATAAGCTGAAGGCACCATGTATTCTGGTAACTTTTCTTTGAGAAATTGTCGCAGATTCAGGCTGGTTGGTGTCTGTTGCTGGTCGGGAACAATATAAGCTATCAAGTGTTTATCACCAGGTATTTCTTCTCCGATAATTACTACTGTCTCCCTCACCGCTGGATGCTGATTTAGTATGGCTTCAATTTCTCCCAACTCGATGCGAAAACCGCGAATTTTTACCTGATTATCAATGCGACCTAAAAACTCAATATTGCCGTCTGGTATATATCGGGCTAAGTCACCCGTTTTATAAAGTCGCGATTCTGGCTGATTATTAAAAGGATTATAAATAAAGCGTTCAGCCGTTATATCAGGGCGGTTAATATATTCTCGCGCCAGTCCATCACCACCAATGTATAATTCGCCAACAATGCCAATAGGTACAGGTTGTAAATCGGCATCTAACAGATAAATTTGTGTGTTTGCAATCGGGCAACCGATGGGAATAGATGTGGCTGATTCTGGTATGTCCTGCACACAGTAATAAGAAGAAAATGTTGTAGCTTCTGTTGGCCCATATACATGAATTAACTGCTTAGGCGCTCCTTGTTTAAGCACCTTTTTCACCCACCGAGCATCAACAGCCTCACCTCCAAATAGCAAATAGCGCAAGGAAGAGAAAGCTTGCGGAACATCTCTAGCAATCTGTTGGAATAAGGCTGTAGTCAAAAACAAAATGCTGATGCCTTTCTGTCTCAGTTGCAAAGAAAATTCGTGGGGCGAAAGTGTGACATCTCTACTAATTCCCACAAGTTGAGCGCCATTAAGTAACGCTCCCCAAATCTCGAATGTTGCTGCATCAAAAGAAGTATTTGAAGCTTGGGCAATTTTATCATCAGGTGAGAATTTTATATAATTTGTGTTGCACACCAGGCGATTTACAGCTTTGTGAGTAACAGCAACTCCCTTTGGTTTACCTGTAGATCCAGAAGTGTAAATTACATAAGCTAAGTTGTTGCTTGTTACGTCGCTGTGCGGATTTTCTTCGCTTTCTTGGGCAATGGTTTGCCAATCCTTATCGAGGTATACAACTGGGTTGGGGAAGTTGCAAAAATTATCAACTAATTTCTCCTGTGTCAGCAATATTGAAACTTGAGAATCATCAAGCATAAAATTCAAGCGATCGCGTGGATAATTAGAATCTAAAGGTACATAAGCTCCCCCTGCTTTCAGGATACCCAGCAACCCCACAATCATGTCTATAGAACGCTCTACGCAGATACCAACTAAAACTTCTGAACCAACCCCCATTTTTTGTAAATGGTGCGCTAGTTGGTTGCTGCGTATATTTAAGTCTTGGTAGGTGAGTTGTGCGTCTTCAAAGATTACTGCTATAGCATCCGGATTCTGCTCTGCCTGCTTTTCAAATAACTGATATATACATTTATTTTGAGGATAATCTGCCTGAGTTTTATTACACTCAATTAATAATTTATGTAGCTCACCTTGGCTCAATAGCGGCAAATTTGAAATTCGTTGTTCCGGATTAGCAACAATGCCTTCCAGCAAGATTTTAAAATGTCCCAGCATACGGGTAATAGTGGATTCATCAAATAAATCTGTGTTGTACACTACTACCCCTCTAATCCCCTCCGAATCCTCCCATTTCCCGCCCCATAAACTCCGGAAATCCTCCGAACACTTCCACAGGTGCAACTCCAAATCAAAGCGAGTTGTTTTAAAGTCAATATCCATAAAACTAGGTATTAAACCAGGCAAGTCTAGCGCCGACATTGGCGCATTCTCGAAACCAAACACTACTTGAAATAGCGGATGACGATTTAAGTTTCGCTCTGGATGCAGTTCCTCAACTAGCTTTTCAAAAGGCAAATCTTGGTGACTATATGCGCCTAGCGTTACCTGCCGTACTCTGTTTAAAACTTCTCGGAAAGTTGGGGAGCCAGATAAATCGGTGCGTAGCACTAAACTATTGACAAAAAAGCCAATTAATCCTTCGATTTCGCTACGGTTGCGGTTAGCAATTGGCGAACCGACGGCAATATCTTCTTGATGAGTGTAGCGGTAGAGCAACGTTTGAAATGTTGCCAGTAAAATCATAAATAAGGTGACACCTTCTTGCTGGGAAAGCGTCTGGAGAGCATCGCTTAGCTTTTTCGATAACTCTAAAGTTTGCGTTGCTCCGCCATAGGTTGCAAAAGCTGGTTTCGGCCGGTCAACGGGCAAATTTAGCACGGGAATACCGTTTAATTGTTGCCGCCAGTAAGCTAACTGGTTTTCCAGCACTTCTCCTTGCAACCATTCGCGTTGCCATTCGGCAAAGTCGGGGTACTGAAGAGGTAGTTCTGGCAAGGATGTAAAGACGTTATATGTAACGTTTGTAAAAGCTGTATATAGCGTCCCCAATTCCCGAATTAGTACGCCGATAGACCAATCATCACAAATAATGTGGTGCATATTTAGTAATAAAATATGCTCTGTCTCGGAAAGCTCAAACAGCATTACTCGCAGCAATGGCCCAGAGGACAAATCGAAAGGACGCTCGAATTCTGCTGCTAAGAACTGCTGTGCTTGGAGTTCGCGATCGCATTCTGGGAACTCCCGCAGGTCTACTACGGACAAAGGTATGCTTAAGTTGGGCGCGATCACTTGCACGGGTTGCCCGTCTAACACCTTAAATGTAGTGCGTAAAGCTTCGTGGCGGCGCACGATTTCGCTAAATGTCTGCTCTAATGCTGCTAAATTCAGTGAACCTGTTAAACGTATTACTGTCGGTACATTATAGATTGCATTGCCAGGTATCAACTGGTCAAGGAACCACAACCGCTGTTGGGCAAAAGATGCAGGAAAGACGAAGACTTCTTGTTCAGACATATCGATTTTTTCTGGTAAATTGTAGGACAAGCGGGAGAGCCTATCGCAGGCGAGATGCCTGCGCTACAAATGAAAAAAATTTTACAACTCGTTTAGGACTACTATATAACTCTTATGAATCGAAAATTTTGGATTACTGCTTTAATTGCTTTTATTAATTCCCTCAGTTTAACAATTTTACTCCCGATAATTTATCTTTATGGCAAGCAATTTGGGCTAAACGATTTTCAAACTAGCTTCTTATTCTCGATTTACTCTTTAGCGCAATTTTTTGCCACTCCTGTAATTGGTAAACTTTCCGATCGCTTTGGACGAAAGCCGTTACTAATTATCAGTTTAGCGGGGACAGTAATTGCCAATTTTATCGCGGGAAACGCTACAACAGCAATCGTTCTATTTTTAGCTAGATTTCTGGATGGAATTACAGGGGGTAATAATTCAGTAGCCCAGGCGATTATTTCTGATATAACTACCCCAGAAAATCGCGCTAAAGGTTTTGGAATTTTGGGGGCAGCTTTTGGGTTAGGTTTTATATTGGGGCCAGCGATTAGTTTACTAGCGCAGGAAATTTCTTTAGGAGCTTCTTTTTTTGTTTCGAGCGCGATCGCGCTGGTGGCTTTGTTAATTACTATCTTTTTTCTACCTGAAACCATCCAAACTAAGGCTGAACGAGGACACAATATTTTTGACTTGGGCTTGGGCAATTTAATCAAAGGTCTTGCTACGCCCAACATTGGGATTCTTTTAATTATCAATTTTTTTATCGGCACCACCTTCACAATTTTTACCTATGCTTTTCAGCCCTACTTCATTAATGTACTGGGTCAAAATAGTAAGTCTTTGACGCTGATGTTTCTATTGTTTGGGGTACTCGGTGTCATTATGCAAACATTGGGAATATCAATTTTAACTAGAAAATTTGAGCTGGTTAATATCTTATTTTTAGCTTTATTTGTTCGCAGTTTATCGTTTAGTTTAATGCCAATTGTGCCAAGCATTGTTTATTTTGTGTCAATAACTATACTTTTTTCGATTCTTAATTCTTTAGTTCAGCCGATAATTAATACTTTGATCTCCTTAAATTCTAAGCCAGAAGAGCAAGGAACGGCAATGGGTCTTAATTCCTCTTATTTAAGCATTTCCAACGCCTTTGGGCCTGTAATTGCTGGAATGGTGATTAATCAATCTAATCCAACTACCTATGGTTATCCATTATATTTAGCTGGAACGCTAACATTTTTGGTATTTTTATTAGCAGTATTTACTCGCAAAAGATATGCACCCAAAGTTAAGCCACGACAATAGCTTAACTTGAAGGCTACAAATGAGCGCTGAACTTTAAAACTGGCGCGACCAATCTTTAGGCCAGCGTTCAACAACAACTTTAGTTTGCGTGAAAAATTCTACCGCGTGTCTACCTTGACCATGTAAGTCACCGTAGAAGCTATCTTTCCAACCACTAAAGGGAAAAAATGCCATCGGTGCTGCTACACCAATATTAATGCCAATATTACCTGCTTCTGCTTCATAACGAAACTTCCGTGCTGCTGCACCACTGTTGGTAAATAAACAAGCCATATTTCCCCATTGACCACTGTTAACCAACGCGATCGCATCCTCGATTGTATCCAAGTGCATCAAACCTAATACTGGGCCAAAAACTTCTGTACGCGCCAGTTCACTATTCGGGTTGACATTTTGCAGAATCGTTGGTCGAATAAAATTACCCTGTTCATAACCAGAAATTTTCGGGTTGCGTCCGTCTACTAATACAGTTGCACCTTCATTTGCTCCCTGTTGAATTAACCCTTCAATTCGGTCGCGACTTTGAGAGGTAATTACTGGCCCCATTTGCACTTTTTCATCCAAACCATAGCCTACCATTCTGGTTTGTGCAGAGTTAGCGATCGCTTCTGTAAAAGTGTGACGCGCTTCTCCCACCGTCACTGCTAAAGAAGCTGCTAAACAACGTTGTCCCGCACACCCAAATGCACTATCTGCGGTGATGCGGGTAGTCATTTCCATATCTGCATCTGGCAAAACAATTATCGGATTTTTCGCCCCTCCCTGACATTGCACCCGCTTACCAAATGTAGCAGCACGACTGTAAACATACTGTGCTACTGGTGAGGAACCCACAAAACTAATGGCGCGAATAGTTGGATGTTCCAAAATTGCATCCACCGCTTCTTTTGCACCATTTACCAGGTTAATTACACCTTTAGGTAAACCTGTATTTTCTAACAATTCAAACACTTTTTGCATTGTTAACGGCACCCTTTCTGATGGTTTTACAATGCAGGTATTGCCGCAAGCGATCGCGTAAGGCAGAAACCAAAAAGGAATCATCCCCGGAAAATTAAAAGGTGCAATTATCGCTACAACTCCTACAGGTTGACGAATCATTATTTCATCAATTCCACGGGCAATATCTTCCAAATTGTAACCCTGCATCAGCATGGGAATTCCACAGGCAACTTCTACATTTTCTATCGCCCGTTGCATTTCCCCGCGTGACTCTGCTAAGGTTTTCCCGCATTCCAAAGTAATTGTCCGGGCTAACTCGTCAAGGTGTTCTTCTAATAAAAATTTGAGTTTGAATAAGTATTGCACTCTTTCGGTGGGTGGAGTGCGCCGCCAACTATGATAAGCCGTTGCTGCTGCTGTTGCTGCTGCGTTTACATCACTCTGGGGCGACAAAGGAACCTTCGTCAGCACTTCGGCGGTAGCAGGGTTCACCACATTTAAAAATTCGGTGGCGTGGGAAGCACACCACTCCCCATTAATATAGTTGGGTAAGGGATTGGGTGCGATCGCGGCGGATTCCATAGAAATTTAAGTAAGCGACACTATAAAAACTAATTCTAATTTTCCCCTTTAAAGGACGCGATCGCTTAGATTGAGCATATATATCTCATTGCATCACTGCACCACCCTCTACCTCTGCAAGGGTAAAGCATAAAATCCTAAGTGATTAGCAACAGGACGCTCGCGCATAGGTAGTTTAGTCTGAATCGGAGCATTTAATAAACTTGCTCCCGAAGGAGTTGCCATCACCAGAGTTGTTGAACCGCCACCATCAAGGTTGAGTGCAGCATATGCCCCTAACTCCATAACAATTTTTGTGAGTTCAGCCATTGTCACCCCCTCACTATAAAGCGGCTGCTTGCCATCTACAGCAATTAGCCAGAGTTTGTCACCTTTTTTATTAGTAGCCACTACAACACGCGGGTATGGCTTATTGTTATTGCCATTAAAATTTTTGCTTACACCATTACCCCCTGCAACCAAAACCTCACTCCCCGCAACCGCAGCAAACGTATCTTTAGGGCAAGATCCACTGTCAAAGATTTGGGCAATATTGCTTGACGAAAAGCACACTACAGGCCATTTTGATTCAAATTTAGAATAAATACGTCCATTTGCGATCGCTTGTCCCACTACGTTGACGCGATCGCCACTGTGGGGATAATAATCCCAAGGAGTTTGTTCGCGAAAAAGATAGAAGAAGCTACCATTAATCGCCAATTGCAGTTTAAATTCATTAAGAAATTCTGATGTAGTCCGCGCATTAATCTCTGTATCGTCTGGTGTTGGCATTCCCGGAGTAACTAACACTTTAACTCCTGGTGTTTTTAAGTCAACACTGACAATATGGATCATTAGCGGACGTGGTGTTGAACGGACAACACGCCTGTAAAATATACCTTGAAACAATGGTTGCTCTTTATCTATCTGGGGCGGGCGTAAAAAATGCAACCTACCGTAGAGTATCAATGGCAATATCAATAAACCAGTTCCGGCAAATAGCAAAAATCGATTTAGATAAATCTGGCGTTGAGCAGGCATCCCTTTATACAGAAACGCTAATAAAAACCTTATTATAGCAAATGAACTTGATTTTTTTACTCTTAAAAGTTGTGCTTAGAAATCAGTAATATAACAATTATTAAGTAAAAAAACATTTATATTTTTACTCTTCCTTCGCGCTCTTTGCGTCTAAGCGCTAACGCGCAGGCTCCGCCAACGCGGTTCATAAATATTTCCAAATAAAACTAGTATTAATATATAAGCTTATATTTAAAACCCCCATATTTCTTCCAAACCTTGTATCTACTTACTATGACCAATCAAAACCCTCGCAATGCCAATAAAAACTTACAAAACTGCTCTTTCAAAGGACAAAATCTCAACAATGCAGACTTCAGCGGTTGCGATATTCGAGGTTGTGATTTTAGCAATACTCTATTACAGGGAGCAAATTTTGAGCGAGTTATAGCTGGTCAATCTCCTAAAAAATTAATCATTTTAATTATAGTTGCAGTAGTAGTAGCGACCTGTGCGACAAATGCGATCGCTCGAATGATATTTGGCGCTCTCGGCCGGACTCCACAAGAACCTGGTTGGGCTTATATATTAGCTTTATATATTAGCTTAGGTGTTGCTACCCCTGCTTCAGGAACGAGAGCGATCGCAGGACGCATCGCAACGACAATCTCAGCAACAGCGTCAGGAGCTTTGCTGGGTTTCTTCTATGCCGGAACTACCGCAGGCAATAATCCGCAAATAGCGATTTTCGGTGCAGTGATAGGAGGCGTAGCGATGGCTTATGCTAGTTTCAAAATTAGAACTTCATTAGTAGCGATCGCGGTTACAATTGCCGAAGCAGTGGCAGGATATGGGTTTGCATTCTTACTGGGAGCAAATGCGATCGCGTTTTTAAGTACACATAATCTTATTTTGGGAGTCATTTGGAGCCTTCTATCACTAATTTCGATTTTGTTAGTAATGAATTCCCTAACTTTAGCTGTTAAAAAAATTAAAAGTGCTTCCGAGACATCTTTCAGAGGTGCTGACTTAACAAATGCTAAATTTGATGGTGCCCGACTTTTAAACACAGATTTTTCTGGTGCAATAGGTTATCCAAATAACTAGGTACACATAATTCAACTATAGCAATCCTAATTCATTCATAAAGAAAAATTGTAGGTTGGGTTGAGGTAACGAAACCCAACCTACTTAATCTGGCACTTCACAACTCAAATAGGATTATTATATAAAAGATTTCACACAAACCCTAGTGCCATAACTTGCTCTATTTTTTTAGCAAGCATTTCTAGAAGTAGCGGCCGACTACTGTTAATAAAAAAGTGGTCGCCGGGAAGCATTTCTAGGGAAAATAAAGAACTTGTTTGCACGCTCCAGCTTTCAATCATTTCTGGTGTCTCTCCTGAATCTTCTATTCCACCAAAGGCAGAGATAGAACAATCAAGGGGAGGTTCAGTTAGGTAAGTATATGTTCCACAGATTGAAAAATCGGCTCGCAAGATGGGCATTAACAGTTGCATCAATTCATAATGTTCTAGCACCTGTTTGGGCGTACCATTCAATTGACGTAGCTCTGACAAAAATTCAGGCTCTGGTAGCGTATGAATTAAAGGATTTAGATCGGGTATCTGAGCCGCACGGCGACCCGAAATGAAGAGATGATTTGGGGTTGGCGCTTGCTCGGAGCGGAGTTTACGAGCCAGTTCAAACCCGATCAGCGCACCCATACTGTGACCGAAAAAAGCGAAGGGAATATCCAAATAGGGATGGATAATTTGTGTTAGTATCTCGACCAGAGGTGAGATATGAGTAAAGGGTGCTTCCTTCAGCCGATCTTCTCGACCAGGGAGTTGAATAGTACAAACTTCTATATCCGGTGGTAAGCTGTTCGACCATGTACGAAAAATGGAAGCACCGCCTCCCGCATACGGGAAGCAGAATAAGCGAAAGTATGCTTCTGGATTAGGATTAGGGCATCTAACCCAAGAATTAAAGGTTGGTGTAGTCACAATTGGCGGTGTTACAGATACGTCTCCAAGCCATTAGAACGGAGCGATCGCTTTATAGTCGCTGCGACTTAACTGCGGCTATCGCTGGACTGCTGAGCAGGGTTCTGTTGTAAAAACTTGCAAAAATACTATTTGTCGTGGTATTTCAATTTATAGCATCACTACAGATAGTGCTTGAAAAATTTTTGGCAATAGAGTTTTGAAAGCCCTCAACTGCCTGCGCCACACCGTCTTCTGACCGAATCTGCTGGCTCAAGGCAGCCACGCGAGCCTGCATGGTCTTGTCGCTGGTAGCGGTATGGATAGCGTCTGCTAACCGCTCTACAGTCAGCTGTTTTTTCGGAATCGGTGGCGGTCCTACCCCTAAATCAGCAACCCGCTGCCCCCAAAAGAAGGTTTCACCAAAGGAGGGGACGATGATTGAGGGTAAACCAGCACGCAGACCAGCAAACGTTGTACCCGAACCGCCATGATGAACCATAGCCGCCATTTGCGGTAAGAGCCAGTCATGGGGAGCCGAGTCCGATGTGACACACAACACCTGATCTGACAATTCAGGATTGCTCAGACCCCCCCACCCCATATCCAAGATTGCCCGCACTCCCGTAAGAGCTATTGCTTCCAGCACCAACTTTGTCAGCGCTTCCGGGTTACGGTCAATTATACTGCCGAAGGTGACATACACCGGGGGTGAACCAGCAGCTAGGAAATCAACGAGATCGGCTGAGGGCTGCCAGTCCGGTGGGCGATCCAGAAACCAGTAGCCGGTGACGTACACCCAATCGGGCCAGTCCGGCGGCTTGGGAAGCACGGCAGGGCTGTAGCAGTAGAAAGTGGGCGACTTATAGAACCAACTAGGGACTGTGAGCGGCATGGGGGGCAGATTCAAGGTTTTTTGCCGCCACTGGTTAACCGAAGACCGAATGGATTGCCAGACAAGTTGCTGAAACAAGATGTAGGTTAGCCAGTTGTAGGTGCCGCCCAAACGCAGCCCGGTCGGGGCCCAAGGAATGGGGAAAGCACGAGTCTGGGTTGCTGGATTAGTCCATGCGCTGTAAAACGGCACGCCCAATTTTTCCGCGATATGGTAGCCCGCGATCGCCAGTGGCATACTGATAATCGCTTCCGCTCCCTGACAGGCACGCCAAGAGTCAGCTAGTAAGTCTTCCATGATCGGGCCGATGAAGTTACCGATAAAGTTGCGTGTGAAGCGAATGGTGTTGCGACCGGATTCTGAAAAAATGACTTGCCCCTCTTCTGTTGCAAACAATTCCTTGAGATTGCCAGCCAAGGGGGCGAAGTCTAGCCCCTGGCTACGCACAAAATTCTCAAAGATGGCATGGGTGGCCAAACAAACTTTATGACCTGCCGCTTGCAACCCCAGCCCTAGAGCTACGTAAGGTTGTACATCACCACGCGAACCAATTGTCAAAATCGTGATGTGCATATTTCCTCCTAGTTATTAGCACGGTTGGGACACTGGGACAATTACGGTTGCTCCTTAAATAAGATTGAGTTAGTCAACACATATAAAACACCTCCGTTATAATTACTGAATTTTTATAAAACTAGTGAGCCGTGCTGTTGATCGTAACGAGTTGACCATCTTCCATATGAACAATACGGTCAGCTATATCAAGAATGCGATTATCGTGAGTCACCATGAGAACAGCACACCCCTGTTCCTTAACCAATTGCTGCATGAGTGTCACTACGTCTCGACCCGATTTACTATCCAAAGCGGCAGTAGGTTCATCAGCTAGAACCAGCTTGGGATGACACACTAAAGCGCGTGCGATCGCTACCCGCTGTTTTTGTCCTCCTGATAGATTTTCTGGATAGTAATTAATCCGGTTCCCCAACCCAACAGCCTCAAGTGCAGCTGCTGATTTTCTACGTGCTTCGAGAATAGGAACATTTTCATGTAATTTAATAGACATTTGTACATTTTGTTGAGCTGTTAATGAGCGCAGCAAATTGTGAGATTGGAAAATATAACCAATATGGCGACGGATTTTGATGAGTTGTGCATCACTGGCTCCCCGAATCTCTTGGTCAAGAACTTTAAGGCTTCCTTCATCAACAGAGCGCAACCCCCCAATCAAAGTCAATAAGGTTGTTTTTCCCGAACCCGAGGGCCCCGATAAAATAACTATTTCTCCGGTTTTGACTTCTAAATTGATATTAGACAAAACTCGTTTGCGTAATGCTCCATTACCAAAATAATGATTGAGATACTTAATAGAGACAATATATTTTTGATCCATTAGCTTTCTAGAGTTTGTATGCGTAAATCTTTAAAAAATATCTGCTGGATCTGTACTACGCAGTCTCCGGACAGCAATAAAACCAGAAATAGCACACATCACTATTGTCAATAGCAATACTATTAAAGCTCGGTCATAGGTCATTGCAATAGGTAAAAATGTAGCATTTTTAGTTAAATCATACAGCCCTAGGGAAAGAGCAAATCCAGGGATATAACCTAAAACTGCAAGAATAATTGCTTCTTGGAAAACAACTAATTCTAAATATAAGTTTTTATATCCCATCGCTTTTAAAGTCGCGTATTCTGAAAGGTGATCGGAAACATCTGTATAAAGAATTTGATAAACTATAACTGTACCAACAATGAATCCCATTCCTACACCTAGAGTAAAGATAAAACCAATTGGTGTACTTGTTTTCCAGTAGCTTTTCTCAAAATCTACAAAACCTTGATGGGTTAAAACTCTAACATCTTTAGGTAAAGTAGCTTCTATCTGCTTAAGAATTTTTTGAGCATCAGCATTAGGTTTAAGCTGAATAAGTCCAATATCGATTTCTCCTAATTTACGATCTCTAAATAGATCCAAAAAATTTAAATCATTCACGATTACATTTCCATCAGCTCCAAAAGAAGGACCTAGTGTAAATAAACCAACAACGTTGACTCTTCTGCCGCCTAATTCGGTAGTAATGAGTTTACCCTGCTCAAATTCTGGAGCAATAGATCCATACTCTTGACGAGAAGCTCGATCGAACAAAATATTTTCACTAAGTTTAAGCTTATCTATATTCTGAGCGACTTCCGGCAATTTAAAAACAGAATCTCCAGGTCGAAAGCCATAGACATATATGGCTCGAAAGGTTCCATCTTCAGGATTTCTCCAATCTCGAAAGCCAACATATATAGGGCTAATAGATTCAACGCCATCAAAGCTCAAAACTTGATATAAACGTCGCCAAGAAAAAGTTCTCGTATAACCCAGAGACTTAGAACGAGTGCTGAGCAAAACTAAGTCGCCTTGCAAACTCTGATGTAGTCGTGTAGCGCTATCATAGAGAGCAGCTTGAAATCCTAATTGCATAAACATGAGAATAACTGCAAAAGCAATGCCTGCTAAAGCAACCAGCAGACGAAGTTTTTCTCGACTTAATTGCAGCCATGCTAAAGGTATATCAAACATTATTGCTCTGGTTTATTAAGAGAAAATTTTATTAATAATTTTATTATTTTTAGGGGAATTTACATATCAATTACTACATTAACCTGTAAATTAGTTAAAACTGAAACTCTTTGGCTATCCACTGGGTTTAGACTAATTTTTACCTCAACAATTCTCCGATTCACGTCGGCTGTGGGGTCGGTACTTAAGACATCTTGTGGATTAACCTGTAGCCCGATTTGAGTGACTGTTCCCGATAAATTGCCTGGGAAAGCATGGCTAGTAATAGTAGCTTTTTGCCCAACTTTTACTTTGCTAACATCTAATTCATAAACCTCTGCAATTACATTCATCTGATCTGTTTGTCCCAAAGCAACAATGCCTTTATTACCCGCTGTCTCTCCGGGTCTAGTATTAATTTTTAAAATTTTTCCGTCTATAGGCGCTCGAATATAGGCTAGCTCTGAATCTGCTTTAGCTTTCTTCACATTGGCAAGCGCTCTATCAATTTCAGCTTGAGCAGCTTGCACATCTGTAGGACGAATCTCAGCCATTTGATTTAGGGTTGCTTGAGCTGCTTTTATTTGCTGTTGAAAAGTTGCTTGAATCCGGTTTTGATTAACTTTGGCTTCATTTAGCTGCTCTTGTGTCGTTTTCATGAGCAGCTGCTTGCTATCTAATTGTGAAGCTGTAACTGCACCACTTTGGAACAATTTATCATAACGTTGGTACTCGATTCGAGCGTTGTTAAACTGAGCCAAAAGCCGCGCGATCGCTTGGTCTTGAGCGGCTTGTTGTCCAGCCAATTCAGCTTCTAAGCCTTCAATAGTCGCTTTTTGAGCTTCCAATTCTCCTGTTTTGGCTCCAGCCTTTACTTTAGCAAGATTGGCTTGAGCGACTTTGACATCTTCTAAAGCCAGTTTTACAGATGTTTGGAGATTTTCCAGACTATCCAAAATAGCGATCGCTTGTCCTGTTGTAACTTTATCGCCTTCCTTGACTAAAAGTTTAGCAACTCGACTTGCTCCCAATCCATTAAGAGCCGTAGGCGCAGACAAGTAAACTACTTCCCCTTCTGGTCTTAAATGTCCTAAAGCAGAAACGGCTTTATTTGTGGGAGCGATCGCTACAGGATTTGATAAGGAGGCGGACTCACTGCGTTGGAATCTCAATACATATTGTAAAGCAGCTCCGCTAAGGGCTAAAGCTGTGACAACTGTAGCAATGATAGTCCATCGTCCTGAAGGCTTCAAAAAGGGTTTATTTTTTGAAATAGAATCAGGCTTCATAGTTTATTGACTGCTTCTCCATTGCTCCATCCTCCAATTTCTCAACCCTGGCGCGAAACTCATCTTAAACCGCCAGAAGCTTATTGTCTTAATTGGAATGAGTCAATTCAGGAAATATCCGATGTGTGGTTATCGTTCATAAAGACAGACCTCTAGACGAACAAGAGAACACTTCACAAAACTCAAGGTAAACGTATCTATAATTCTGTGGAAAAGTGCATCCCGCTTTTGTCACCCACACCCTCAAGAGTGAGACGACACCTATCGTGCGCTGAGGCGGACTTAAGACATAGCCTGCTAGTCACGGCGAGAGTTTGTTCGCCCTTGACTTTATTTGTCAGGTGTTTATAGCCATATTCAGCTTCATTGACTCATGAGATTTTGCGGTTCAAAGATTAATTGATGCAACTCACTCGTTCAATGAGGCTTTTATCCAGGCAAGTGACATACATTACTATGACTTACTGCGTGATTTTATCAGGCTAGTCTTTACAAGATGGAGATTGGACGAATGACCGATATAGTGGCGCTCCAGGTAAGTGAGTTAGCCGCGCAATTGCTTATTCTTGGGGAATTTTGGGGATTTATAGCTCATCGTTGAGTTCTATACTAGAATGCCAATTTAGTTTTTTCAAGTAGTCTTTGCTACTTTTTTCAGATGAAGTTTATAAAAAAGCCGAAAACCTACTTGCCAAATAAATGAAAATATATCAAAAGGGTGATGCAAATAATAATTTCTGCTAAAATTCCGAACCTTAGGCTCTCCTCGAAGCTGGTTTTTAGCTTTTTTCTTTCTCCAGATAGTTAGTTACAAACTTTGCTGTTAAACACTTCTATCCTTTCTCTAGTACTCTGATGTATCCATAACAACATACTTATTTAACATTGAGTATGCCTTTGGGCTGATCCAGTAGAAACACGTAGTCATTTATGTTGTTTTGATGAAGTTGCGAAAAACAACTAGACATATTTATGAAAAGTATGCTAGGTTTCCGTTAGAAAATCGCCAAAAGATCCATTTTCAACAAAGTGTTCCGAGCCTGAGAGAGGGCAAATAAACTTTTCTCTAACCGCCAAAATTTGCAACTCTACATGAGAGGTTTTTGATTGTAAAAATATCTGAAACCTTAGTAATGTCGAGAATTGCAGACTTATGAAGAGGCAAAAAATACCAATTGTCTGGCTTCCATATTGGGTATCAACGGTTACAGATTTGATGATATTTACAGTATTTTTCTCAAGAAAGTCTATCTAGAAAATGTTTTTTTGAGAATCGTTCAAAGGTCGAAAGCTTTTTCATTCCCACTGTTACCTGTCTGTACAGGTAACAAATATAACCTGTAAAAATCTAGCTTCAGCGAAGTAAAGAGCTGAATGAATTAGTTTTTATAGAAACTTAGATAAAGAATATTTATTGGAGAAATAAATATTTACTGAATTTTTGGGATAACCTGACAGGAGAGTAAACAAAGTTACTGTTTTTTCAAGAGAAAATAGGTTGACTTCGGTTAATTGTCCCTAAAGGAAATGAACTGATATCCATAGGGAAGCAGGTATTTGAAGATATTCTCAGGAGTACGGAATGACTACTTGTTTAGATTATTCGGCAGACATCCGGCATGAATTTTCGACTTTGGTAGACCTGCTGGACTACAGAGCCAAAAATCAGCCAGACTCTACAGCTTATACTTTTTTGCAGGACGGAGAAACAGAAGCTGTTACGCTGACATACAAAGAATTGGATCGACAAGCGCGAGCGATCGCATCTCAACTTCAGAGCCTGGATGCGCCAGGTTCTCGTGCTTTGCTGCTTTATCCACCAGGTTTAGAGTTCATTGCTGCCTTCTTTGGGTGTTTATATGCCTCTGTTGTAGCTGTCCCAGCATATCCACCAAGGCGCAATCAGAATCTGTCCAGATTGCAAGCGATCGCATCTTCTTGCCAAGCAACAATAGCCCTCACAACCACATCCTTGTCTGGCAGCATAGAAGATCGCTTTACCGAAGATGCAGAATTCAGCAGATTCCACTGGCTAGCCACAGATAACATCAACAGCGACCAAGCCCAGACATGGCAGAAACCAGGCTTGGGCCAGAGTACCCTAGCTTTTATCCAATACACATCAGGCTCTACAGGTACGCCCAAAGGAGTCATGATCACTCACGGCAATCTGTGGCACAATTCCGCCTTGATCCATCAGAGTTTCGCTGATACGCCCAACTCTCAGGGCGTAACCTGGCTGCCGTCCTACCACGATATGGGATTAATTGGGGGAGTGCTGCAACCCCTATATGTTGGCGCTCCGATGGTTTTGATGCCAGCAGTAGCGTTTATGCAAAGACCCTTCCGCTGGCTAGAAGCTATTTCCCGCTACAAAGCGACTACTAGCGGCGGGCCTAATTTTGCTTATGACCTTTGTATTCGTAAAATTACCCCAGAACAACGAGCAACTCTTGACCTGAGTAGCTGGGAAGTAGCTTTCACCGGAGCTGAACCCGTCCGCGCCGAAACCCTAGAGCAGTTTGCCAGCACCTTCGCTGATTGCGGTTTCCGCAAAGAAGCATTTCACCCCTGCTACGGAATGGCGGAAACAACCCTGATTGTTTCGGGAGGTTTGAAAAAAGCTCCACCGATTATTCGTCAGGTTGATGGCGCAGCCCTTGAGCGAAACCGCGTAGTGGCATCTGTTGGCAAGTCGGAAAGCACCCGGACAATTGTCGGTTGCGGTCAGACTTGGTTAGACCAGAAAATCCTGATTGTCGATCCTGAGTCTTTAACCCCGTGTCCAGATACCCAAATCGGAGAGATTTGGGTATCCGGGCCGAGTGTAGCTGACGGCTATTGGAACCGACCAGAGGAAACAGAAAAAACTTTCCACGCCTATCTAGCAGATACGAAAGAAGGGCCATTTCTGCGTACAGGGGACTTGGGATTTTTGCAGGATGGCGAATTGTTTATCACCGGGCGGATTAAAGATGTGATTATCATCCGGGGGCAAAACCATTATCCCCAGGATATTGAACTGACAGTAGAAAAGAGCCATCCAGCACTGCGGCCTGGTTGTGGGGCAGCGTTTGCGGTGGAATTAAAAGGCGAACGACTGGTAATCGTTCAGGAAGTTGAGCGAACTTACCTGCGGAAGCTGGATGTGAATGAAGTAGTAGGGGCTATTCGCCAGGCTGTGGCGGCGGAACACGCTCTACAGATTTATGCAACAGTGCTGGTGAAAACTGGCAGTATCCCCAAGACTTCGAGTGGTAAAATTCAACGCCATGCTTGTCGGTCTGGGTTTCTCAGTGGAAGTTTGAATGTCATCGAGGATTGGAGTGAGAATCCTCAGGGCAAATCTAAGTTTCTCAATCTACAGGCTGAGGTCGAATCCGTATTACAGAAATTATCCACAGGCAAACAGCTAAGCTGACACGCCTTAGTCAGTCGTCATCTTAAGAGCTGTCAAGTTGAAACGAAGGTCTGTTCTAGCAACTTTCCAACCTTATAACGGCAACTGACAACAGAGTAGCTATTTTCCTCATTTTCTTTGTGGATAAGGGTGTGTATGGGAGCAGATGTGGTGAAAAAAATTCTGGTAATTGAACAGGAAACACCTACCCGGAACCTTTTTCTCAAAGGTCTTAAAGCTAAAGGTTTCTACACTATCAGTGCTGATAACGGTCGAGTTGGGGTTCATCTGGCACAGGAGAATTTACCCGATGTGATAATTTCCGGCATTATGATGTCGGAACTCGATGGTTACGATGTTCTGACGGCGGTGCGCTCTAACCCAGTGACAGCGATTATCCCCTTCATTTTTGTCACTGCCAAGCTGACTCGGAACGATCTCCGCAAAGCTATGGAACTGGGAGCGGATGACTATCTCACCAAACCCTGTACTTTAGAAGAATTACACCGAGCGATCGCTGCCCAATTGGAAAAACAGACCGTTCTTCGCCAGTTGTACTCCCAACCATCTCCGCCAGTCCCAGCAGCATCATCCACAGAAACTGCAACTATAACAATAACAACTGCTGCGGACTTAACTTTTCCCTCCAACCCTCCCTTGAGTGAGGTATTTCGTTTCATCGAGGCTAATTATCATCGCGCGATCGCTCTCGGCGATGTCGCTCAAGCAGTTGGTTACTCCCCAGCTTACTTAACTAACCTGACCCGACGACAGACCGGACAAACCGTGCAACGCTGGATAATCCAGCGCCGGATGGCAGCAGCCCGTTCCTTACTTCTAGAGACTGACCAGGCAGTAGAGCATATTGCTCCTAAAGTGGGCTATCACAATGCGGTTCATTTCTTTCGCCAGTTTCGCCAATTCCACGGCACAACTCCCCAAGCTTGGAGAAACACCAATCGCAGCTAGATCGACACAAACAAGATCGAAAGAATTGTTAGTCAGATCGACAAATTAATCATTGTAATAGCATCAAACATTTTCTAAGATTCTTCTAGCAGCCTCTTTAATATTCTTGGGGAAGAGTAACCAAAGAGGACATTAGAACAATGAGAACTTTTTAGCTCTCAGGCACCATTTCGCACGATAAGCGAGAACAAATCGTCGATATCAGGTTGTCTTTAAAAAATATCTTTTTGTCATAATGGCAACCTGAAGCCAATTTTTGTCAGCTTGGTCATTAGTTCAACCGCAAATAAAGCTAATACGGCTTGAACCAAAGGCACGGGAAATCTTGAGAATTTATACCAGTTGTGCTGGAGTCTAAACAGCAGCTAAATTACCTACATTTATGGCACTCATTCCTTAGCCATCAGTACAACTGACAGTCAGCAAAAAAACAGCACTTGAAACCCTGAAGGTTAAAACAATGCAAATCCAGAATCTTCAAGCCACAAATATGTCTACGGCTTCGGGAGTGATTATCAAAGAAGCGCCGACGGCACCAGAAATTCAAGCGTGGATTGTCTCCTATCTAGCTGAACTACTAGAAATTGATCCGGATGAAGTTAATGTTACGATTCCCTTTGACCAATACGGTCTAGACTCCTCAGCAGCAGTTGGTATGACCGGGGACATGGAAGATTGGATGGGAAGAAAACTCGATCCAACCCTACTGTACGATTACCCCACCATTCAGGGTTTGGCTAGGCATTTGGCTGAGGAATTAAAAATCAAAGTGTAAGGCTGGGGACTGGGGGCTGGAAACTGGGAACTGGAAATAAGAAATTCCTAGTGGAAGAAGAATCAACATTTGCACTCTTACGCTTTCAGGAAAAGGTTAATTATGGTAGATACAGCAACACCAGCTTTAAAATTTGAATCTTCGACTCTATCGGAGGAAAAGGTAAAGAAGCATATCAAAATCACCGAAATCAACTATCGTCGGAACACTGATTCCGACTACACTGAGAAAATCGAGGAATTAGACAAAAACTTTAACTACAGCAGCAACAGCGATTATTATTGGAGTCAGCCGGAGCTTTCAATGCTTTACGGCACCCCACTTTATGAACAAGCCTCCGACTCCCAAAAGAAAGCTCTAAATCACGTTTATTGGGCAACGCAGTATAACCAAACTGCTGCTACCGAAGCTAATGCCGTACTTTACAATCAGGTGACTGCTGGGGTTTTTGCTCAGATGAGTGATTACAAAACACTCTGCCAAGAACTAGACCTAGAGACAGAACAGGAACGTCATCACATTCATGCCTTTCACACAATTGGTTATAAAACGAAAAAAGCCCTGCTAGGGAAGACAGCATTTAGTGCGCCTAAGCAAGGAAAGTCAAACCAATTGAACAAAAATCAACCACAACTTTTCAGCTTTAACTTGCAAAGTTCGCCGATGTCGGCGTTTCAGGACACCGCCTTTCGCTTTATCACCAATAAGGTGATGCTCAAGAACCAAGCACAGTATTATTCCCACTATTTGAGAGAATTGGAGCAAAAAGGCGAGTTTATTCCAGCACAAACGACTGGCTTGTTGGGGCAAATAGCACCAAAACCGATGTTACAGTTTTTTACCTTAAACTGTGGCAGTTCGCCCTTCTTGGCTTGCGTGTTCTACGTCACGCGGTTTTTAGCCAATATGTTGCTCAAGAACTATGAATACCGCTATGTCCAATACTACAGAGACTTAGAGAGGCAAGGCGAGTTTATCCCAGCCCCGACAGCTGTCTCCTATAACCATCTGATGGATGAATCTTTCCACACTACAACGAGCGAACTAATCGCTCAAGATTTGTATAAGGATTTCTCGAAGCCAACAGCATATGAGAAATTCATCGCTAATGTAACCATCTATCGGGCGCAAAGTGTCGGTTTGAGCGGTCTTTCTGGTGGACTACCGGGGATATTTAGAACTGATGCTTCTTTCATGCTCTCGTTTTACAAGCTGCTTCAGTCTCCTGTATTTAATATGTCCTCCCAAGAAGCACTCCAGTGGGTTGAGAAGTGTTTGTGTCAAGAACACGAGGGTTTCTATATAAATCTCAAGTATCACCAACGCCTGCTGATAGATTTGCGTAGGTTTTTTGAGGAGATGGATTACCTTTGGCCTGTCAACCGTGAAATGCGCCTGATGGCTACAGGAGGCTCGATTGAGCGGGCTATCAAAACTAATATTAAGGCTTTTGACGAGTTATCCCGATCTGTCGCCTAAGTCTGTCGCCTAAGAAAGTGCGGTGTAGGTTGGGTGTTCGGTACTCAACCATTCGTGTCCTGTCAACTGGATAAATGGTTGGGTTTCCCGACAGTAATTCCAACCTAAAAATTGACCATGAGAGGCTTTGCAGTGGAACCTATAGCAATTATTGGTCTTGGTTGCCGTTTTCCGGGAGCTAACGATCCGGAAGCTTTCTGGCAACTATTGAGTAACGGTGTGGATGCGATCGCGCAAGTGCCAAAAGAGCGATGGGATATTGACGCATTCTATGACCCAGAACCAGGTAAGCCGGGAAAAATGAGTACCCGCTGGGGTGGCTTCTTGGAACAAGTGGATCAATTTGAACCCAGCTTCTTCGGGATTGCTCCCCGCGAGGTGGAGCGAATGGACCCCCAGCAAAGGCTGGCGTTGGAAGTAGCTTGGGAAGCCCTGGAAAATGCCGCAATCGTGCCATCAAAGCTCAGTGGCACTCAAACAGGGGTTTTCATGGCAATCGGCAACTATGACTATTGCAGATTGCTAACCAAAGATTTAAACCTGGTCAACGCTTACGATGGCACTGGCAACACCCTCTCTATTACCGCCAATCGCCTATCGTACATTCTGAATCTGCGCGGGCCAAGTGTGGTAATTGAAACTGCCTGTTCTTCTTCTCTGGTTGCATTACATTATGCTTGCCGAAGTTTGGAGAGTGGAGAGTCTAATTTGTGCTTGGTAGGTGGAGTCAGTTTGATGCTGTCTCCGGAGCCATTTATTACCTACTCCCATGCGCGGATGATGGCGGCGGACGGTCGCTGTAAAACTTTTGATGCCAGTGCGGATGGTTATGTCCGGGGAGAAGGATGCGGTGTTGTAGTCCTCAAGCGTCTTTCGGATGCTCTCCGAGATGGAGACAACATTAAAGCAGTTATCAAAGGTTCAGCTGTTAACCAAGATGGCCTAAGCAATGGACTCACAGCACCGAATGGCCCTTCTCAGCAAGCGGTGATCCGTCAAGCTTTGGAAAATGCTCATGTGCAAGCAACGCAGATTAGCTATGTTGAAGCTCATGGTACTGGCACATCTTTAGGAGATCCCATCGAATTTAAATCTCTCAAAGCTGTGCTAATGCAGAATCGCGAGCCAGATCAACCTTGTTGGATTGGCTCGGTTAAAACTAATATTGGTCATTTGGAAGCTGCTTCTGGGATGGCTAGTGTCATCAAGGTGGTACTTTCGCTGCAACATAAAGAAATTCCACCGCACTTGCATCTCAAGCAGCTGAATCCTTATATTTCTTTGGAAGGGACGACCTTTGCTATTCCTGCTGAGTCTCAAGCTTGGGATGTTGGTACACAGAGACGCTTAGCTGGGATTAGTGCGTTTGGTTTCGGTGGGACGAATTGCCATGCAATTTTGGAGGAAGCACCGCAGAACCTTACCCCGCCTCCTGCTACGGCTCCCATCTGGGCAAGTTTAGAGGGGTTGGGGGTGACGTGCGATCAGCTAACGGATGATATTACAACTCTCGAACGTCCTCTGCATCTTCTTACCCTTTCGGCAAAGACTGAGAACGCTTTGGGGGAATTGGCACAACGTTATGCAAATTTCTTCGCGACGCATCCTGAAGCATCGTTGGAGGATGTTTGCTTTACTGCAAATACAGCGCGATCGCATTTTGACCATCGTTTTGTTGTCACAGCTGAATCTACTGTGCAGTTGCAAGAGCAGTTAACAGCTTTTGCAACTGGTAAAGAAACTGTCGGACTGGTCAGCAACCCGGTAAAAAGCAATAAGCGCCCGAAAATAGCATTTTTATTTACAGGTCAAGGTTCGCAGTATGTGGGGATGGGACGCGAACTCTACGCAACGCAACCTATTTTCCGCCAAGCACTTGATTGTTGCGATCGCATTCTGCGTCCTGATTTAGAACAACCCTTACTATCAGTTCTATATCCCGAATCAGGGATGAATTCCCCTCTAAATGAAACCGCATACACGCAACCTGCATTATTTGCACTGGAATATGCACTCTTCCAGTTATGGAAATCTTGGGGTCTAACTCCGGATGTTGTCATGGGTCATAGTGTAGGGGAATATGTCGCCGCCTGTGTTGCGGGGGTATTCAGCCTGGAAGATGGTCTAAAATTGATTGCCGAACGCGCCCGTTTGATGCAGGCTTTGCCCGCAGGTGGTGAGATGGTGGCGGTGTTTGCTTCGGAAACCAAAGTGCAAGCAGTCATCCAACCATATATCCAAGAGGTAGCGATCGCTGCCATTAATGGCCCAAAGAGTATTGTTATTTCTGGTCAGGCTGAAGCTGTCGGACAAGCGATCGCATCTTTGCAAGCTGAAGGCATCAAGACGAAAAAGTTGACTGTTTCCCATGCCTTCCACTCTCCCTTGATGTCGCCAATGCTGGCAGATTTTGAGCGAGTTGCCGCAGAGATCGCATATTCTTCGCCCAAAATCAAGTTAGTTTCCAATGTTACTGGGGAACTAGCAACAGATGCGATCGCCACCCCTGAGTATTGGTGTCGTCATGTGCTTGAGCCAGTCCGATTTGGCAAGAGCATGGAAACCCTTTATCACAAGGGTTATAAGGTATTTGTCGAGATCGGGCCGAAGCCGATTTTGTTGGGGATGGGACGCTACTGCTTGCCAGATGCAGAGACATTTGCATCTTTACCAAGTTTGCGTCCAGAGCGTTCAGATTGGGAGCAAATCCTCCAGAGTTTAGCAGAACTATATGTGCGTGGAGTAGCTGTAGACTGGTCTGGCTTTGACCAAGATTACCCCCGTCGCCGTCTGCAACTACCAACGTATCCATTCCAGCGACAGCGGTATTGGGTAGAGTTCTCTGAAAATGGTCACTCAAACGAAAAGCCTCTCACCCCAATGGTTAAGCTTCTGAACCAGGGGGATACTCAACAGCTAATTCAGCAGTTAGAAACCATAGGGAAACTTTCAGAAGATGAGTTGAAATTATTGCCGAAGCTGCTGGAATTATTAGTTAAGCAAAATAAACAGCCGCTAACAGCAGCATCCATCAAAGATGGGCTTTATGAGATAGAGTGGCAACTTAAACCACGTCAGTTGACGGAAAACCAAACGATTCAGCCCGCTGAGTCCAGCTCCCCTCCCCTCGCAGGGGAGAGGTCTAGCCGTTGGCTGATTTTTGCAGACTTGGGGGGTGTAGGGGGAAATTTAGCGATTTTGCGCGATCGCTGCAACTGTATTCTGGTCTATCCGGGAGACACCTATCAAACCACAGAACCCGGAACCTACACGATCAACCCTTCCAATCCAGCCGACTTTGAGCGATTATTCCAAGAAATAGGAAATCTACCTTTACAGGGAATCCTCCACCTGTGGAGTTTAGAGGCGGGATTGGCAGATAAGTTAACAATTCCCTCTCTAGAGAATGCACAAACTCTAGGCGTTGCTAGTGTACTAAATTTACTGCAAACTCTGACTGGGAAAGAAAATCAATTCTCAATTTCCAATTCCCAACCCAAGTTGTGGTTAGTAACGCGGGGTGCAGTACCAGTTGGTGGTTCGCTTTCGGGAGTTGCTCAAGCACCCTTATGGGGATTGGGCAAAGTCGTGGCTCTGGAACACCGGGAATTGTGGGGTGGAATGCTCGATTTAGCCCCTAAAGCAACTGAAGATGAAGCAGCGAAACTGTTAGCAGAAATTGAGAATGCACAAGGGGAAGACCATCTCGCCTTCCGGGATGGACAGCGTTATGTCGCCCGTTTGGTGCAAAAGCAACTACCAGAATCTCAAGGCGTGGCGTTAAATGCTGATAGCACTTATCTGATTACTGGGGGTTTGGGAGCCTTGGGGCTGAAAGTTGCCCAGTGGATGCTGGAACAGGGCGCTAAACACCTGGTACTAACTGGACGCAGTGCAGTTTCCAGTCAGGCGCGGGAAGTTATTACCCAGATGGAGCAAGCAGGAGCCAAGATTTTAGTTGCTCAGGCAGATGTCTGCAATGGGGGGGATATGCTCAGAGTGCTTGAGGAAGTTAAAACCTCAATGCCACCCCTACGCGGGGTTATTCATGCTGCTGGGGTTTCTCGATATGAAGCGATCGCAGACATGGATTTAAACGCCCTTAACTCTGTGTTGCGTCCGAAGTTAGTAGGAACTTGGATTCTGCATCAACTTACCCAAAAAATCAAGCTGGACTTTTTCGTTAGCTTCTCCTCAATATCTGCGGTGTGGGGTTCTAAAGGACAAGCCCACTATGCAGCGGCGAACCATTTCCTAGATATGTTGGCACATTATCGTCTTGGACTTGGGCTACCAGCTTTAAGTGTAAATTGGGGCCCTTGGGCTGGCGGCGGTATGGCGCTAGAAGAATTCCAGACATTCTTGACGCGGATGGGAGTGGAAGCATTGCAACCACAGCAAGCACTTTCCGCCTTGGGATATCTTCTAGGAGCAGGTTGCGTTCAGACAACAGTGGCGAATGTCGATTGGACTTTATTCAAAGACCTTTATGAAGCCAGAGGGAAGCGATCGCTATTAGAACTGCTTGAGGTGCGATCGCCCGAAACGCCACAACAGTCAGTGCAACGATCGGAGATTCTACAACGATTGGAGACAACTCCTGTAAGCGATCGCCACTCTCTGTTAATAACTCACCTCCAAAGTGAAGTTGCAAAAGTGCTGCGCTTACCTCAATTGCCAGATCCGCAGCAAGGTCTATTTGATCTAGGAATGGACTCTCTCATGGCAGTTGAGGTTGTCAGTTTGATTCGCTCTCAATTACAAATCGAATTACCTGTCAGGGAGTTTCTAGAAGCATCAAACATTACCCTGCTGGCAGCGCTATTGCTGAAGCAACTGACACCAGATATTTCTACAGTAGATGTGACAGTAAATGTCTTAAATCTCTACGATGAAGCTGTCTTAGATGAGGCAATTAATCCCAACACAGCAAATGAGCAGACGGAAGCAGCTTCGATTCTCTTAACTGGTGCCAGTGGATTTTTAGGAGCCTTTTTGCTTAAAGAACTCCTCGAACAGACTAACGCAAACATCTATTGCTTAGTACGGGCTGCCGATGCTGAAGTAGGCAAGCTGAAAATCCAAAACAATCTGAAATCTTACGACCTATGGAAGGAGAAGTACAATTCGAGAATTATTTCAATCGCCGGAAATTTATCTCAGCCACGGTTGGGGCTTTCAACAGAACAATTTGAAAATCTTGCCCGCACAATTGATATTATTTATCACAATGCGGCAACTTTGAATTTTGTTTATCCTTATTCAGCATTAAAGCCAACTAATGTTTTGGGTACGCAAGAAATCCTCAGGTTAGCTTGTCAATTTAAAGTCAAGCCCCTGCATTATGTTTCGACTGATGCCGTTTTTGATTCATCTGGTTATTACGGAAAGGAGGTGCAAGAGTCAGAGCCAACTATTCATATTGAGGGAATAGACCTTGGTTATACCCAAACAAAATGGGTAGCGGAAAAGTTAGTTACCATAGCACGCGATCGCGGACTTCCAGTTTCTATCTACAGACCGCCTTTAATTGCCGGAGACAGCAAAACAGGAATTTGGAATACAGATGATTTTACCTGCCGATTTCTTAAAGGTTGTATCCAAATGGGTAGTATGCCAAATATGAACTGTGGCATAACTATTGTGCCTGTGGATTATGTCAGCCAAGCGGTTGTCTATCTATCAAGGCAGAAAGAATCACTCGGAAAAGCTTTTCACTTAAATAATCCTAACTTTTCGAGTTGGGATGAAGTAGCAAATTGGATCGATGATTTGGGCTATCCAGTGCGACAGATTTCCTATGAAGAATGGGAAGCAGAGTTAATAGAAACAGTTGGTTCTAAAGACAATGCTTTAAGCGGTCTTTTACCTTTCTTTCTGCGGAGGTGGTCTGATGAACAACTGACCTTTGCCGGGCTAGGACAACGAAGAGTCAAACTCAACTGTCAAGATACAGTAACCAAGCTTGCAGATTCTGCGATCGCTTGTCCTCGCGTAGACTCTAAACTGCTGAAAACCTATTTCTCATACTTCAGTCGTAGTGGATTCCTAAATGCACCGAAAGTGCGGGCATGAGTACCAGTTGATTGATAAGCTGTTCATTTAGTTTGAATGTTTGCTGTGAGGGGAATTACTAATCATTAGCAATTAATGATTAGAAACTAATATCGGAGGAGTAACTTGTGGACAAGCAGAAGTTTTACGATCAGATTTTAGCTGAAGGAATCAAACCAGGCGGGAGTATTAGCAAAAAGGTTAAAGACCTGTTTTCGGGTAAGTCTGGAGTGGATATCCCGGAGTCTAAGAAGAACCCTAAAAAGAACCTTCCCGAAGGATTCCGAGAAAGTGAAATCTCCAGGGTTAGCAATGAAGTCACTATCCCAGAATTTACGATTCAAGTTTACACACCTGGCAGCGACCTTGCCGCAGCGACCGCAAAAAATCAAGTCATTTATGCTCGCGATGGCAACGATACCCTGATTGGGCTTGACCCTTTTAATAATAAAGCCGGTCAAGTCCAAATTGATATTTTAATCGGCGACTTGCCAATAATACAGCCGCCCAATCCGCGTGATTGGACAGACAGATTTGTTCTTGGTGATTCAAAACAGCCTTACTACGTAGATGGCGGTTTCAAGGACTTTGCTCTAATTTTAGACTTCAACCCCAGCCAGGATATCATTCAACTACACGGTTCTCGACAAGACTACCTACTGGCAGAATCGGGTCTGGGAACAGAGATATACTATCAGCCGAAAAAAGGTACATCTGAATTTATTGGCTTTTTGCCTTTTGTTTACGATCTGAGTTTAAAGGGTGGCTATTTCCGGTATGAGGGAAAAGGGAACACCCCACCTAATAAGCCAGTAGTAAAGCAGGCTGAGCAATTGGGAACCTCCCGTTTTGACATCACTGCTAGTGTAGTTGCGGATGCCTTTGGTAATGTGTACACCGCAGGAGGAACCAGTGGTTCTTTGGGAGGAGCCAATGCTGGGGAGCGCGATGCCTTATTGGTCAAGTATGACAGCGATGGCAACCAGACGTTTATTAAACAGTTTGGTTCTTCCCGTGCTGACACTGTTTATGGTATGGCTACTGATAGCCAAGGCAATGTTTACTTAACAGGAATTACCGCAGGCAATTTGGCGGAACCCAAGCAAGGAACGTCTACTGATGCCTGGGTAGCCAAGTATGACCGCAGTGGCAAACGGTTATGGATTGACCAGTTCGGAACTGACATTATTAATCAGTCCTTTGATGTCGATGTTGACGACGATGGCAATGTCTATGTAGCGGGAATAACTGTTAAGTCAGGCGAACCAGGAGGAACGCTTCCGGCTACGGACGATTACTGGGTAACAAAGTATGACACCAATGGCAAGCGCCAGTGGTTTAAGGAGTTTGATAGTACTAGCGCTAATCCCAGCGATCTTGATTTTGACGAAGCTTACGGCGTTGCAGTCACTGGCGATGGCAATGTCTACGCTTCAGGATGGACTCTCGGCAACTTGGCGGGAAAGAATGCTGGGCTTTATGATGCCTGGGTAGGCAAATATGACACCAATGGGAACCAAGAGTGGGTTAAACAGTTTGGGACTTCGACTTATGAATTCTCCTGGGATGTGGATACCGATACTCAGGGCAATGCCTACGCTGTAGGATGGACCCTGGGAGACTTGGGGGGAAAGAATGCTGGGCTTTATGATGCTTGGTTAGTCAAGTATGACAGCGATGGAAACCAGAAGTGGCTTAAGCAGTTTGGTACGAGTGGTGATGATGAAGCCTTTGGCGTGGAGACTGACTTAGCTGGCAATATCTACGTTGTAGGATATACCGATAAGAGCTTGAAAGGAACCAATGCCGGGTCTTTTGATGCCTGGGTGGTCAAGTACGACACCAATGGAAACCGGAAGTGGACTCAACAGTTTGGCACTCCTAATCTCGATCAGGCTCTCGGTGTTAGCATTGACGACATTACTGGTAGCCTCTACGTTACAGGCGCTACTGAGAGTTCTTTTGGGGATAGCCCTGCTGGAAGTGTCGATAGCTGGGTAGCCAAACTGGATGCAAACTCCGGAAGCCTGCAAAGCTTTACAGGTACTGCTAACAATAAACCAAGTGGAAAGAATGTTACTGGCACTAATGGCGACGATCGGATTATTAGTGCCAAAGGTCGGGATATTATCACTGGTCTAGATGGCAGCGATATTTTTGTCTACAACAGCTACAAAGACGGGGGCGACACTATAACTGATTTTTCAGCCAATGAGGATTTCATCGACCTTAGTCCCATCTTCGCCAGCCCAAATTACAGAAGCACAGAGCCATTTGATGACTACGTGCAGCTGGTTCAACTGGGTTCTAGTACGGCGGTTCAAATCAACCCAGTCGGCGATGCTCGCGATACTTTCCGGACGCTAGTCACGCTGGAGAACTTTACTGCCAGTAACTTAAGCGCCGACAATTTTATTGTGTGACATCCGCCAGTGGTTTTTGTGCGATCGCACGAAAGCCACTGGCTCCTCTGAGAGGTTTACTTCCTGAATGTGTGACTAAAAACAATTATTGTACAAATGGATTTGATATAAGCTGTCTTCTCTGAATACAAAATTAATTCTCTTTTGTAGATTTCTGCTTGTTTTGAATAAACATGAGGATTGAATTTAATGGACTTCTCTAAAATGTACACTCTAGCTTTTCTTGTAACCGGCTTTCCTCCTGACGTGAGTGGTGTTTCTCACTTCAACTGGGAACGCGCTTTATGGTTCGCTAGGCAAGAGATGTATCGTGTGGTTGTATTTGCACCCGATTGGCAAAATGCGCCAGATACCCCATTAGCGCCATTAAATTTAAAAGGAAAGCTGATTATTGAACGTTATCCGTCAAAGCCTTGGCTACCTTATAAATTGACCCATGTTCCCAAGTTTAGCGCCGCACAGGAAATCAGAAAAAAGCTAGCTTACTACCAACCTGATTTGATTATAATAACGGATGTAGAACGCTTTTTCTTATTAAGCACATGGCAGTTACCAGGTAGACGCTATGCCAGAAAGTATCATATTCCGTACATAGCCGAATATCATACCGATCTGTACAATTTTTCAGCAGCTTATCCGCGTTGGCAATGGTTGCGAAATGCTGCACGAAGTTCTCAGTTAGCAAGTTATTTATATCGTCAAATCGATACGACAGTATGCGCTAGTACATCTGCAAGCAAAAGCTGTCAAGAATTGGGAATTCCCAAGGTTAATACAATTCCCTTTCTAGGAATTGATATTTCCACGTATAGCCCCAGTCGTCGGAACCGGAAATGGTTAGAACCGTGGTTAAGCGCTAAAGAGAAAGACAACAAAGTTTTGCTATTTCTGGGCCGTCTTGGCTTCGAGAAACGAGCCGATTTACTAATTGAAGCTTTTGCAAAATTAAAACGCCAATGCCCTAATTATTCTCTGATAATTGCTGGTGATGGGCCTGATAATGTCGTTAACCAATTAAAACGTCTTGCCCAACAAGTTCCCGATATCCACTTTACAGGGTTTCTGCTGGGAGAAACAAAGGCTAATGTATTAGCTTCATGTGATGTATTTTGCAGCCCTTCACCTTACGAAACTTTTGGGCGAACAATCGTGGAAGCAATGGCTTCAGGTATTCCCGTTGTCACTGTTAATAGCGGCGCAGTGTCAGAGTACATATTCGATGGTGTCAATGGGTATCTCGTCCCAGCTAATGATGTTGAAGGATTAGCTAATGGCATTCACCGAGTATTATCCATGAATAACACAGAAGTTATTCAACACGCCTCGCGAGATGCGAAGCAGTTTTCTCTCGACCAAGGATGTCAAAATCTTAGCAATTACTATCAGAAACTATTAGGGGTGAGTAAGGATTATAAAAATTTGAAAAGTCTAAGTAGGATGTGAGGGAACTTAAATACTTTTTCAACTTTTAAGAACATTTGTTAGGTGAAACTGACATGATTGAGTTTAACTCAAGTCCTAACTATCTTGAAAATTCTGCCTTGTCCGTATTTTATAAGCCAAGAAAAAACAAACAGCGCCTTGACTGTTTGATCTGCAATCATCGCATTGATCCGAATGACGAATCTGCGTTTGTAACGTTTTCTTGTAACGTCAAAGCTTTTGGAGATGAGATATTCAAGGTTTGGCGATGCCCAGGTTGCATGACGATTCATTGTTTAGATGTCGTTGATATCGCACACTACTATGCAAAGTACCCTTTTGCCCAAACCGTACTAAAATTACCATTGCGCTTATCCTATGGGAATCTATGCCGACAACTGACAAAGCAGGGGTTTTCTAAAGCTCATTCGCTGCTCGATTATGGCTGCGCCAACGGTATGTTTGTACAGTATCTGCGACAAAAGGGCTTTGCAAATTGCCACGGATATGACCCTTATGCGCCAAAGGAAGGATTTGGCGATCGCGCAACTCTCCAGCGAGGCCCTTTCGATTACATTTTGCTCCAAGATGTAATCGAACACGTTGAAGATCCCAAAGCACTATTGTGCGAGTTGGATGCCCTTCTCGCCCCTGGCGGTCATATTCTGATTGGCACGCCAAACGCAGCAAATATCGACCTAACCCAGCCCAATGTTTCCGATTACTATAATCCGGTTCATGTTCCCTATCACCTTCATCTTTATACTCGCAAATCTATTGAATCCTTGGGGTGTCACCAAGGGTGGGAGCCTGTAGATTTCTTTGACCAACCTTATCACGATACACGCTGGTTCGGCACAAACTCTCGTGCTTGGAATGAGTATCAACGCCTCTTTGACGGCACGATCAACGTTATTTTTGAACCAATAAAACTATGGAAAGCGCTGACTTCTTACAAATTCATGTTCTACGCAATTTTTGGCTATTGGCTTAGTTTCAAAACTGAGATGGCGATCGCGTTCCGCAAAACTGGAGGTGATACTAATGTCACTTGAATTAAAACAAGTAGTAGTCACAGGACTGGGAGCAATTACTCTTGTGGGAAACCCAGTAAAAGAATACTGGAAAAAACTGCCTGGGGGGTACAGCAGCATTGGTTTGATTACTTTGACAGATGCAATTCCTCCCACAATAAATCTAAATCTAAAGAATCCCTATTCATCTGGCGATATTGATTATCTTCCGCAGCTTTGCCCAACTCAACGGGTAGAAGTTTTTCTTTGTAATTCCTTTAGTTTCGCAGTTCACAATGTTACCTTAGCACTTTAGATTCTTTAATGCTAACAAGCATTAAAGAATCTAAAAAAAGTTTTGTAAGCATCTTGCTGATTACATTTTTAAAAATTAAATCCGTTACTTAGCTTATCGACTGATTTATAACTCATTCCAATCAAATTCCCAATCAAAATTTACTCATGACAACTGTACTCGACGTTAATTCAACCAATTCTTCTGCCCCTAATCCAGTTGCTTTGACGACTAACCCAATTCTCACAGTCGAAGAACTTCAGAAAATATTGCCCCACCGCTACCCCTTTTTACTTGTAGACAAAATTATTGAATATGTTCCAGGGGAACGAATTGTGGGAATTAAAAACGTCACCTTCAACGAACCTCATTTTCAAGGACATTTTCCAGGTAAACCGATTATGCCTGGGGTACTGATTGTAGAAGCGATGGCCCAAGTTGGCGGCGTGGTGCTGACCCAGATGCTAGAGTCGAAAAGCGGACTATTTGTATTTGCTGGTATTGATAAAGTCCGGTTCCGCCGTCAAGTTATACCAGGCGATCAGCTGGTAATGACAGTCGAATTGTTGTGGATAAAACAGCGACGTTTCGGTAAGATGCAAGCGCGTGCTGAAGTTGATGGCAAGTTGGCTACTGAAGGCGAACTGACATTTTCTCTAGTGGATTAACAACAGTGGAAACACAACCCCTCAGAGCTTTCCTAAGTAGTATTAAGTTACTAGCCAGCTCGTTTCCATCTTTGGGAGTTGTGTATGAACGACCAGATAATTAACGAACAAACTAACATCCTTCCTGAGTCTTCATTATGGGAGGAAATTCCCGATGAAACTGCCGCCACCTATACCTGGGTATGGTATTTCCATTGCTGATAAAAGCTGCGGTTAATACCATGATGGATTATTTCACCACTGGTGTGATGACTAACTTTTTTGGGAGCCTGGTTGATAATTTGTTTGGTATTGGGAATTCAGAACGCGATCGCTCTCCTACCCCTGCTGTCGAGTAACAAATTGTTTGTCGTCATTGCCATAATTAATGTCGCTTTTACGGCTTAGCCATGATATATGGGAAGACGACAAGTATGTTACTCGACAACCTTGCTGGTAATTACTCAATCGATATTCTAGACTTGCTCGGACTTATTTTACGCCCTCGCAGCATAGCACCGACACATGAGACAGCAGCAAACATCAATAAACCAATTCCAGAAGATGCTTCAGGCACAGGGGTAGGTTCCATAACGTAAGGGTTACGAATAAGATTTTCTAACCCAGATCCATCCCTCCCGATACCTGTGGAAGAAAGAAACTCCTCAAAAAAGTTTGTCAGATAGTCTATCTGCTGCCGAGTGATTTGGGGTGAACCTGCGTTACTAGCAAGCAAGTTTAGCGATGGAAAGGCATTAACAGGCTGTGGAGTACCGTTAAAGTTTTGCAGGTTTCCCGACGTTTTGTCGATCTTAGCCACCCAACCATCAAAAGATCCAGCATTAGTACCCCCAAAAGAACCCTGAGTAATACCTGTAGCGTAGAGGTTCCCAGCGTTATCAGTGCTAATACCGTAGCCTTGATCAAATTCGGGGGTTCCATACTGTTGAATCCACACTTGATTACCATCAGTGTCAAACCGAGACACCCAGGCATCAAAAGACCCAGCATTGGTTCCTCCCAAGTTGCCGTTGGTATATCCTGTCAGGAAGATATTGTCGTCATTGTCGATGTTTAGGCGGAAAGTTTGATCGTCACCAGCAGAGCCAAATTGTTTAATCCACAGCTGGTTTCCGTCGCTGTCATACTTAGCTAAGAAGGGATCGTAAGACCCGGCACTCTCTGCCGCTAAGTCACCCAGAGTCCATCCACCAGCGTAAACATTGCCCTGAGAGTCGGTGTCTACACCCCAAATCCAGTCAAAATCAGCAGTCCCAAACTGTTTAGTCCACTCAACGTTACCATCATTGTCTAGCTTGGCTAAGGCCGCATCATAAAGTCCGGCATTGGTTCCCCCAAAATCGCCTAGAGTCCATCCACCAGCGTAAACACTGCCATCGTTGCTGACAGCAACGGCGTAAGGTTCGTCAAAAGCGAGACTTCCAAACTCTGTAAACCACTGGCGACTGCCATTGGTGTCATACTTAGTCACCCAGAAATCATCTGTAACAAAATCTGGAGATGACCTAACAGTTATTCCCGATAGGTAGACATTGCTATCTTCGTCAATATCGAGGCTAAAGACGGAATTAATTAGCTCACGTCCAAACTGCTGAATCCACTGCTGGTTTCCATTGCTGTCAAACTTAGCTACGAAGGCATCAGCACCTTCTGCTTGCTTGGGTCCCCCCAAATTACCTTCAGTCGTTCCGCCTACGTATATGTTGCCTTCAGCGTCAACTTTGATACCATAAATTGTATCAAAATTGGCAGAGCCAAACTGTATAGTCTGCAATTGATTACCATTGCTGTCATACTTCACTATTACCGGATCGCGAGACTCTCCGTTATTGGCTCCTCCTAGAGAACCAGTGGTTCCTCCCGCTACATACACATTGCCGGAAGTATCGGTGGCTGTGACAGGAGTTACATCAAAACCCGGAGTCCCCAATTGCTTACCCTGTGGAAGGACTGGTCCTGGTGGTGGGGTGGAACCTCGGAATTGGAAATAGTTACCTCCTAGATTCAAATTAGAACTACCAAGCAAAAAGCCGACGACATCAAGTCCAGTTTGCTGTTGCTTGAGTAGCGCCGACCCAATCCCCAGATCTACCAGCTGGTAGTCGTTTGCGGTGCCGAATAACTGAACGAAATCCTGCCCAGAGTTGAAGTCAATAACTAAACCAAAGTCGTTTACACCTAAGGGGACATCTGGGTCGCCGTTGGCATAGTAGGGCCGGCTCCAATCCCCAAGAATAAATGTGTCGCTCCACGAACGAAAAGTGGGATCTTCTATTGCTAGATCGCCAATAAAAAAATCAATCTGTGGTTGATTGAGATTAGGTGTAAGAGGTTGATAACCAAGTAGAGTATCGTTTCCAGCGCGGCTATAGATGAGTTGGTTTAGTTTAAAACCTACGGCAACGTCGCTGTTAGGTGTGTATGTTTGAAGGGTAAAGAACGATTCAGCCACTTTATTTGATCTCCTCAAACGCAATTGAATAGGACTTCAACGAATCGAAACAGGCGCTTTTGTGCTGAAGTTGAGGTTTACTAGCAACTGCAAGAGTCTTCGTAAAAACTCCAACTGCCTGCTAATTGACACTAAAAGCTGCTGCAAGTCGGTTTTGGCTTGCATCACTCTGCTTTCAGGGCGCATGGAGATGTCAGGAACGCACAGTACGTTCCCCAACTCCAGCGCAGCTGAAAGAGAATTGTAATTTTGTAAATAAAATACCAAGCAACCTAGTAAGATTACTTAGGTGCTTAATCTTGTAAGCCGCTGTAACTCTTTATCTCAGCGCATCTTGGCATTACCACTATGAATATGTCCATAGTTCCCCGGTATCTTTACCGAAAAAACATATTCAGAACTTCCGTGCCATTAGTGTAAATATCTATCCTAATCGGCTGTAAACCAGATCACATCTAATAACTTTTACGAATACTACTTAAGATAGAGGTAATTTTCTATTTACAAAAACTTTATCGAAATGGCAGGCAATGGGGGACTAGGGGCTGGGGAGTGCCTACGGATCGATCCTCATGGTTGAAATAAGGAAAAAATCTGTTGGCTTTAGAGGAATTTTGGGAAAATATTTGCCAGCGAATTTGTTAAAGGCTTGATGGGATTGACTTTCAGGGTTTGAGGCTCTAAACATCCCTTCCGATAGGCTAAAGCGTTCTAGCGTCAATACTTCTGGGATAAGGCAAACCTAACCCAATACGGTTCACGAAGAAGTTAAAAATCCAAAACCTACAATTGTCAATTGGGGTGCCCAGGGTATCCAGCCTGAGCTCACCCCAATTTCCCAGTTTGTCTTCACGATAATCGCGATAATATGCGGAACTTGAGGGAGCAGAAACCAGACGGGAAATTTTGGATTTGTATCACCCGCGCCATAATCTCTAACAAGTTGGGGTTATGAAAACGATTAAACCAAGCTGAACAGCGGACACCACGTTATGCGATCGCTTTGACAAGCTCACTCAACGACTAACACCTTACTCTCGTAACCTGGATCTGGAAGACACAGGGTATCCGCGCCCGATAAATTATATATAAGTGTGCATTGTAAGTAATACCATTCCTAAATCATGGCTATAATCGCTCAATAGCTGCAATATAATTACGAATTACTCAATATCAATGCCTTACCCTACTCTTCCTTCCAGTATCCGCGAAATCTTGCTTGAAGTGTTGTCTACACTACCCCTGCAATTGTGCATTGATTGCTGGGGTACAGAGCAACTATCATCCACAGGCACTAATAACCATCTTTCTAAATTCACATTGCAGATTCATCATCCTGGCGTAATCAGGATTCTCATTCTCACTCAAGATATTTTGGTGTTAGGTGAAGCCTATCTTCAGGGCTTTGTAGACTTTTCAGGTGACATCAATGACCTACTGCGATTAGAGAATATTTCCTACTCCCACATCAAACGCAGCAAATTAATAAAGTCTTGGACTGAAGCCCTGACTTTACCCCAGTTACCTGTATCGCTTCAAGAAAATTCACCTTGGCAAAAACTAAAATTTGGCACTAAGGAACGTGACCAAGCAGTTGTTCAACACCACTATGATGTCGGCAATGATTTTTACCGCCTCTGGCTCGATCCTTTGCTTATTTACTCATGTGCTTATTTTGAAAGCGAACAGATGAGCCTCAAAGAAGCTCAGGAAGCTAAACTTGATAGAATTTGTCGTAAGCTGCGGCTGAAATCAGGAGAGTATTTACTAGATATTGGCTGTGGCTGGGGTGCTTTGCTACGCTGGGCTATAAGCCATTACGGAGTGAAAGGTTATGGCATTACTCTAAGCAAAGAACAACTGGATTTTAATCAGAAAATAATTGAAAAAGAAGGTTTGGGCGAACAGATGCAAGTTGAGCTTTTAGACTATCGGGACTTACCCAAGAAGCCAACTTTCGACAAAATTGTTTCTATTGGTATGGTTGAACACGTAGGAGTTAATAACTATCCAATATATTTTCAGAATACTTTATCTGCTTTGAAGCCTGGAGGTTTGTTTCTCAACCACGGCATGACAGCGATGGAACAATCGGATGGTTCTAGTCTTAACGATCGTTTTATTGCACGTTACATTTTTCCGGATGGAAAATTGTCCAATCTGTCTACTAATTTAGCAGCCGCAGAGGAGAGGGGATGGGAAATTGTCGATGTTGAAACTTGGCGATCGCACTACGGCAAAACTTTCAGATGTTGGGCTGCTAACCTAGAGGTAGCAATGGAGCAAGCGATCGCTTTAATCGGAGAACCGAAAGCGCGATTATGGCGGCTTTATCTGACTGGTTTTGCCCAATCCTTTGAACAGAACTATCTGGCAGTCTATCAAATGTTACTGCGACGGCAGGCTGATAAAGAATGGAATCTGCCTCTTACTCGTAAGGATTGGTTATGTTAAGTGCTTTGATAAAGCTACGGGGTTGCATCTAACCTAAATATTGGTTAATTTAAGCTTCTATAAATTTAAGATTATGCTTACCATTCCTGGCTACAAAGATTTAATAAAAATTCACGAAAGTTCAAAAACAGTTGTATACCGGGGATATAGCGATCGCGATCAACAACCGATTATCGCTAAATTTCTTCGGAAAGAGTATCCCGATTTAACGGATGTTGCCAAATTCACACATCAATATGAAATTACAAAAAATCTGAATTTACCAGGAATAGTTCAACCAATAAAATTACAAAAGCACAAAAATTTTTTGGTCTTAATATTTGAAGATTTTGGCGGAGAAAGCCTAAAAGATAATATTACATCTCAGAGAATAGAACTACTGGATTTCCTGCAAATAGCTATTCAACTTTCAGAAACAATTGGCCAAATCCATAAACATAAAATTATACACAAAGATATTAAACCTCAAAATATTATAATTAACCCTAAAACTGGGCTAGTAAAAATTACTGACTTTAGCATCTCATCGCTCTTGTCTGTCGAAAACCAAACAATTAGTAATCCCAATTTGCTCGAAGGGACTCTTGCCTATATGTCACCAGAGCAAACTGGGAGAATGAATCGCTCAATTGATTACCGCACAGACTTTTATTCTTTAGGTGTCACCTTTTATGAAATGCTGACGGGTCAGTTACCTTTCCAATCTAGCGACCCGATGGAATTGATCCACTGCCACATTGCTAAACAACCAGAAATACCCCATGCTCGGAATCAAGACATTCCGCAAGCACTATCAGCGCTGGTAATGAAGCTATTATCTAAAACTGCTGAAGACCGCTATCAAAGTGCTTTTGGAATAAAAGCTGACCTGGAATGTTGTCTAAATCAGCTAAATAATACTGGAAGAATTGAAAATTTTTCGCTAAGTAAATATGATATTTCAGATAAATTTCAAATTTCCCAAAAACTCTACGGTCGGGAAGCTGAAATTGCGGTGCTAATGAATGCTTTTGAAAGAGTTAGTCTAGGCACAACTGAAATTGTGCTAGTTTCCGGCTTTTCTGGTATTGGTAAATCCGCATTGGTGAATGAAATTCATAAACCAATCGTGCGGCAAAGAGGTTACTTTATTAGTGGCAAATTTGACCAGTTTAAGCGAAACGTTCCTTATGATTCTTTAATTCAAGCTTTCCAGAAATTAATGAGGCAGCTATTAACAGAAACTGAGGAACAGATATTTGTCTGGAAAAGGAAACTTTTAACAGCTCTCAGCTCCAACGGACAGGTAATCATTGAAGTTATTCCCGAAGTGGAACTTATTATTGGCAAACAGCCTCCTGTTCCCGAACTAGAACCCGCAGAATCACGGAATCGATTTAACTTAGTTTTTCAAAAATTTATTAGTGTCTTTACCACTAAAGAACATCCGCTAGTTCTATTTCTGGATGATTTACAATGGGCTGATTCTGCTTCTTTGAAGTTGCTTCAGCTACTGATGACTACTCCGAATAGCCAATATCTATTAATGATTGGTGCTTATCGAGATAATGAAGTCAATGCAACTCATCCTTTGATGCTGGCTTTGAATGAAATCAAGGCTTACGGAACTGTTATAAATAATATTGCCCTTGAACCTTTAAGTATAAAAGATGTCAATCAATTAGTTGCTGATACTCTTCATTGCCCAATAGAAAAAACACCACTTTTAGCAGAATTAATATTTCATAAAACTCACGGTAATCCCTTTTTCTTAACCCAGTTTTTAAAGTCCCTTTATGAAGAAAACTTAGTAACTTTTAACTCAGAGAGTAGTTGTTGGCAGTGGAATCTAGAGCAGATTCAGACAATGCAGATCACAGATAATGTGGTCGAATTAATGGTTAAGAAAATTCAAAAACTTGACCCGAATACACAAAATGTGATGAAGCTGGCAGCTTGTATCGGTAATGAGTTTAATTTAAAAATACTTTCTATTGTCAATGAAAAGCCACAGATAGAAACCTCCGATACTCTCGAAGAAGCGGTAAAAGAAGGACTAATTTTACCAATAGGTGATGCCTATAAATATATTCAATCTTATGTAGATGATGCTGATGGTACTAATACTAATCAGGAGATAGTAGTTTCCTACAGATTTTTACACGATCGCGTACAGCAAGCCGTTTATTCTTTAATACCAGAAGCAGATAAACAACAAGTTCATCTCAAAGTTGGACAGTTGATTATTATAAATGCTAGTGCTTCAGAGTTAGAAGACAAAATTTTTGATATTGTTAATCAATTAAATCTAGGTAAAAACTTAATTACTTCTCAAGAAGAAAAATATTTTTTAGCAAAATTAAATCTCACTGCTGGTACTAAAGCAAAATTATCTAGTGCATTTGAACCAGCTTTAAAATACATTACTGCTGGTATGGAGCTGCTAGTAGAACATAGCTGGGAAACCCAATATGAGCTAGCTCTATCTCTTCACATGGAGCGTGCCGACTGTGAATATCTGAATGGAAATATTGAAGATTCTGAAAAGTTTTTTGAAGTAATTCTAAATAAAGCAACGTCAAAAATAGAAAAAGCTAACGTATATATTAGTAAAGTTATTATTAAAACCGCGCTGGTCAAGCCGCAAGAAGCTGTTAAAATTAGCAAAGAAGGTTTGAGACTATTTGGCATTGACATTCCCGATGATGAAACAGAATTAAAAAGTTTAATAGATCGGGAAAACCGAATTTTACAACTAAATATTGAAGACAAAAAAGTTACGGAATTAATTAACGCCCCGGAGATGACTGAACCAGAGCAAATCATTTTAACAAAATTGCTCACAAACACGATTATGCCTGCTCGCTTTGTAAATAAAGATTTAGCGTATGCAGTAATCTTAAAAACCGTAAATATATCTTTAACCTATGGCAATTCAAATGTAACATCTTTTGCCTATATGTCTTATGGATTAGCACTGGCAGGGATTGATGAATTTGAAACTGCTTATGAATTTGGCTCTCTAGCTTTAAAGCTTAACGATAAGTTTAATAACTTAGCTTTGAAGCCACGGCTTTATTCAGTATTTAGTAACTATATTAATCATTGGAAAAATCATTTAAAAACTGATTATAAATATCTGAAGTATGGGTTTGAGACTGCAATTGAAGTAGGCGATTTTCAATGGGCTACTTATCTGGTTTTTTACTTAGTAGTAAAGCTTTTCATGAAAGGAGACGCTTTAGATAGTTTATATCAAGAATATCAAAAATATAATGAATTCTTAAAGCAGAAATCTGGAGCTTTTTATGATTTTTTGAAGTTGACGCAAGAAATTATATGTATATTACAGGGTGAGACGATAGAGGATGAGAGTTTTGAACGCGAGAAGCATATAAACGAAATAAAAAAGCTTGCCGGAATTCAGATTACTTATTGTATTTTTGAGTCCCAGAGACTCTATTTATCTGAAAATTATGCCGATGCCGTGGTAATGGCAAGAGAAGCTGAAAAATTGGTGCCAACTGTGTTTGCATCAATTTTAGTGCCAGAACATTATTTTTACTACACTTTAATTCAAGCAAATCTCTATCCGGCTTTGTCGGATACGGACAAAGAGCCAGCAATGGAAAATATGTTGGCTAATACAGAAACGATGAGAAAGTGGGCTGAGTCGTGTCCGCAAAACTTTCTTCATAAATACTTACTGATGTCAGCTGAGTTGGCTCGAATTACTGACAAACCTCAAGAGGCTATGAATTTATATGAAAGGGCAATCAAATCAGCACAAGAAAATGACTACATTCAAAATGAAGCTATTGCTAATGAATTAGCGGCGAAGTTCTATTTGGCGAAAGGATTTGATTTGATTGCCAAAGCCTACTTTACAGAAACACGTTATGGATATCTAAAATGGGGCGCGATCGCTAAAGCAAAAGCTTTAGAAGAAAAGTATTCCCAGTTCTATTCTGCCACTTCTATAACAAACACCAAAGAAGCTAAAACTAGCAGTGTAGCCTCTACTAGCGGGGAAGCGGGAGCGTTAGATTTAACAACGATTGTTAAAGCTTCTCAAGCCTTGGCTGGTGAGATTGTTCTGAGCAAGTTGCTAGAAAAATTAATGAAAATTGTCATAGAAAATGCAGGAGCGCAGAAAGGCTTTCTCATTTTAGAAGAATCTGGCAATTTAGTTATTGCTGCTGAAGGAGCAGTTGATCAAAGTGAGATAAGTGTTCTGCAATATACTCCCATAGAATCTAGCCAAAAAGTTTCAACCGCGATTGCTAATTATGTCAAGAGAACCAAAGAAAATTTGGTCTTAAACGATGCCGTTAATGAAGGTTTATTTAAGTCAGATATTTATGTATTACAACATCAACCTAAATCTATATTATGTACTCCGATTATTAAACAAACGCAACTGCTCGGTCTGCTTTATCTAGAAAACAATTTAACGACAAATGCCTTCACTCCAAAAAGGCTGGAAGTTTTAGAAATTTTGTCTTCTCAAATCGCGATTTCTTTGGAAAATGCCAAATTATATGATGAGATGACCGCATTAAATGCGGATCTCAAGCAAGAAATCAGCGAACGCAAGCAAGCAGAAGCGCAGTTAAGCGATAGTGAAGAACGGTTTCGGATTATTGCCGAAACAACTCCAATCCCGTTAATCATCACCCGCATAACCGATGGTTTAGTTCTTTACGCAAACGATGTTTGTAGTTCCAGTTTGGGTGTATCAACTAAAGAGTTAATTGGTCGCAAGGCTCCTGACTTTCAATATTACCCCACCGAGCGACAAAAAATTGTAAAAATGCTTGCTCAGAATGGCTACGTTCACAACTACGAATTACTCGCAAAGAAGCTAGACGGAACGCTGTTTTGGATTAATCTATCTATTCAACCAATTACATTTAATGGCGAACGAGCGATGCTCAGTGCGTTCTTTGACATTAACGAGCGCAAGCGGATGGAAGAACTTAAAGACGAATTTTTAGCTAATACTTCTCATGAACTTCGTACCCCACTTAATGGCATTATTGGTATTGCCGAGTCTCTGATTGATGGTGCAACTGGAAAACTACCTGAAAAAACCATTTCCAACTTAGCAATGGTGGTATCAAGTGGTAGAAGATTGTCTAACTTAGTCAACGACATCCTCGATTTTGCCAAACTGAAACACGGGAATTTAGCGCTGCAAATCAAGCCAGTAGCAATGCACGCGATCGCTAACGTCGTGCTTACCCTCAGCCAGCCTCTCATCGGCACAAAACCTTTGCAACTGCGAAACTCAATCGATTCCTTAACTCCCCCCGTTGATGCTGATGAAGATCGCTTGCAACAGATACTCTCCAATTTGGTTGGAAATGCGATTAAATTTACAGATACTGGTGTAGTCGAAGTGTCGGCTAAGTTAATAGAATCTAGCATAGAAAGTGAAGAGTTAAATCTAAACTCTTCAACTCAAAAATCTCTTACCCCTTGCTTAGAGATTTCAGTGTCTGATACTGGCATTGGTATCCCCGCAGATTCATTAGACAGAATTTTTGAATCTTTTGAACAAGCTGATGGCACAACCGCCAGAGTTTACGGAGGAACTGGTCTTGGTCTTGCCATCACTAAACAACTGGTAGAATTGCATGGCAGTAAAATTTGCGTTGAGTCCACCGTTGGTAAAGGCTCCCGGTTTAGCTTTACTCTGCCACTTTCGCAAAATGTAGAGATACCAACAACATCCTTACAGAAAACTTCCTCACTCACAAAATTTAAAGAGTTACCGGAAATCTCTAAGTCGAAACTTAATATTCAAGGCAATACCACCCAGCAAAGTTTAACAGAAATCAAGACGAATGAAGGAGATTTTAAAATATTAATAGTAGATGATGAGCCTATAAATATACAAGTTTTAGTTAACTACCTTTCCGAGCAAAACTACACAATTAGCCAAGCCTCAAATGGCATAGAAGCCTTATCAATAATTGAGAACGGCTTAAGACCCGACATGATATTACTAGATGTAATGATGCCGCGAATGACAGGCTATGAAGTTTGTCAAAAAATCCGCGAACAGTTTTCGCCATCAGAACTGCCCATATTAATGTTGACCGCCAAAAATCAAGTATCAGATTTAGTGGAAGGATTCAACTCAGGGGCTAATGATTATTTAACTAAACCTATCTCAAAAAATGAACTTTTAGCGCGAATTAACATTCATCTTCAACTGGCTAATTTGGAGGCACTGCAACAATCTGAAGAGAGAGAGCGGGAGAAAGCGCAACAGTTAGAACTTACTTTACGGGAATTACAACGCACTCAATCTCAACTGATTCAAGCAGAAAAAATGTCTGCTCTTGGGCAGCTGGTAGCAGGAGTAGCTCACGAAATTAACAATCCTGTAAACTTCATTTACGGAAATCTCAGCCATGCAAATAGCTACGCTCAAGACTTGCTTAAACTCTTAGAACTCTATCAGCAACATTATCCCAATCCTGTGCCAGAAATTGTTTCCCAGGTGGAGGAGATTGAGCTGGAATATCTGAAAGAAGATTTGCCAAAAATTATCAACTCGATGGAGATGGGAGCCGAGCGTATTAATCAGATTGTGCTATCTTTGCGAAATTTCTCCAGGCTAGATCAAGCCGAAATGAAGGCAGTTGATATTCATTCTGGGATTGATAGTAGTTTGGTTATTTTGCAAAGTCGCCTGAAAGAAAGGCCCGGACAGCCTGAGATTCAAATTATCAAAGAGTATGGTGATTTGCCCCCTGTGTATTGCTACGCCGGACAATTAAATCAGGTGTTTATGAATCTGCTTACTAATGCGATTGATGCTTTGGAAATGGTGGGTGAGGGCTGGGAAATGAGCAATGGGGAATTTCCAATCCACAATCAGACGATGTTTTGCGAAAAACCGGAGGTTGGAGGAAGAACCAGTCATCCCTCAAATCTCTCGTCAATCTCCCCCAAAATTGCTTCAAAATCAGGCGATGTTTTGGGAATAATTAATCTCCCCAAAAATCGAGCCGAAATTCAAAATCGAGAGATTCGGATTTGTACCGAAGTTTTAGAAGGCGACCAAATAGCGATCCGTATTGCCGACAATGGGTTAGGAATTCCTCCGGAAGTACAGCAGCGAATATTTGACCCCTTCTTTACGACTAAACCTGTAGGGAAAGGTACAGGGCTAGGGTTGTCTATCAGTTATCAAATTGTGGTGGACAAGCACGGCGGTCAAATAGAGTGTCTGTCTACACCAGGGATAGGAACAGAGTTTGTCATTATCGTTCCTATTCGACAAAACTGCCTCTAATAAAATGAATTCCTCGCAGTGGTGTAAAGGTTGAAAACTACTAATTTGTTTCTTGTTTCTGAATGCTTGTACTGCCAGCAATGCTAATGCAGTAATACTAGCGCTCGTGTGTTTAGTTCAGTCCAATTTTATCTTATTAAAAAAAGCTACAGCACCCGGCAGACTTACAGACTAAAACCCTTTCTCATTTTGGAAGAATCTCTAAGTTGCCGCTGCATCAATTCAATGATGCCTTCATCTAAATCTTCAGCTAAATCGAAAACAACAATATTACAATCATCGCCTTTAGCATCTTTGTATCTCCGCGTATCGAGATTATCAAAGTATTTGACATTAACGCCTTTACCTAACCCAATAATTAGGATTTTTATAATGCGGTGATCCTCAACTTTCAGCGTGGTTTCTGTTATAAACTGCTCAAAAGCAAGAGGATCGTCAAATTGTCCATCGGTGTAGATGATAAAGAAAGCTCCTTTTTCATTCCCGTCTTTAATGTCTTTAAGGGTAACTTTCTCCCGTCCATTGAGCCACATATCAAAACAGTGCCGGAGAGTAGGCACTACAAAACTATTAGCATCCGGGCGATTTTCCAAGAATATATCTTCCACATTGTCTACATCTGAAATCATATAGAAATTGCCTCTATATTTATTCAGATTAAACGTAGTTGCATAAACTTGTTCGCAAATTTTAACCTGCGCGTCGCTGCCATCATCTCTTTCTAAAATCGTTGCCACATGGCCTGTGATCAACTCTTCCAAAAGCTTCCAACGTGTCTTTTCGCCTCCATCTTTTTTTAGAGTCGATGCACTCTGGTCAATTAACATGAATACATCTCTGTTATAAATTCGACTTAGTGGATCTGCCATCATGCCCTCCTGTAAAGCTTCTTCTTTTTCGTTAACCCAATTTAAAGTAAATACTTGCTCGTAAATCCGATTACTAACTTTCAGAAAATCATCATTATTTCTAGCCACTAATCCTGATATTAGCAAATCCCAATGCTTAGGATCGTTTTGTTCAAACCTAATTTTGTCTTTGTTTAGAATTTTTCTATAAAGACTCAAAGCTGCTAGCTTTTCTAACTTCTGGCTAGAATCAACTCGGATAAACCAATTTTCAATTTCTTCTAGGTGGGATAATCTATAGAGTCTATCTTGCCGCCTCCAATCTTTGATAACATTACTTATTACTAGCTTTTCAATGTACTCTTCTATATCAGTGCTGTCTTGTATTTTACGTCCCACGGCAACTAAGTGACAAAGAGCCTGAGTAAGAAATGGTTGCCCTCCCGTCCAATCTAAGATGTAAGAGAGGACTGTTTGCGGGTCGTCGGTAATGTCTTCGAGTCCTTGCCAAAGCGGGTTACAATTGCTTTCTTGCAGTCCTCCTAGTTCAATGCGCTCTCCCAAATTCAAAGCAACCTTATAATCAGTTACCAGGTCTGTAGGTCTGGCAACGCCAAGTAGAACAAACGCCAGTCTCCGGAGAGCAACTGGGCGATCGCTTTGGGAAAGAGACTTAATAAACCCGATAAAACTGTTCTGCTGTTTGTAACCAATTATGTTTTGAATTTCGTCAATAAAAATAATTAGCTTTTTGTCATCTTTCTTTTTGAGGATATGTTCAATTAGAAAATTTTTAAATCTTAGTTTTGGATCGAGGTCTGGGGTTTCATTCCAAGTAGCATTGAGTAATTTAACCCAATAGTTATCTGCGTCTATATCAGATATTTGGCGGCAGATTTGATTAAGAAGGCTGTAATAAAGGGTTTCGTCAGATTCTGCACTACTACTGAACTCTTGAAAGTCAAGTTGGATACAGATAAATTCCTCATCAGGCAACTGTCCAATTGTCTTTACCATCAAGCTAGTCTTCCCGGTTTGGCGGGGAGCTAGGATAAAACACATTCGGCTGCTTACGCGATTTAGTTGGGTAAATTGACGCAGTTTCTCATCTGCATCTCTCTCCACATAAGTCTGTTCTGTTAGCGGGATACCACCTGCCTCAATCCGATAAAAGCTGTCTATTCCATTAATGCCCATTAGCCACCTAAAGATTGTTGGTAAAGTTTCAAATATGTCCATTATTAAAGTATTTTTGATATAGTTCAATAACCTTTACAGCATCCTCATCAATTTTAAGCAATCCTGCTTTGGTTAGTTGATATTTAGCGAGGTCGTCATTACAGTTATCGCCCTTGAGAATCTTTTGAAAGCAATGGAAAAGATTTTTATTATTTTCCAAAAGTTCTGATGCTCTAGATAAGTAATCCCAAAAAGGGCCATCTGTTTGAGTTGCTTTGTTTTCTAGTTGTGTAAAAGTCATTCCTTGACTAATTTGATAAAGTGCTTGATTGATTAAAGCCGGATGTCCTCCCGTCAGCTTCATCAGGAACTCAACTTCCGGTTTTGTTAAAGGAGTGGATAAGTTGTATTTTGTAGAAAGGTCTACTATTTGCTCTTGGCTAAATTCTTTTAACTCTACTACTGTGCCTACATTTTGAAGAACTGAGCCTCTGATTCCCAGGATAGAGTATGGTTCTGTGGAGTAGGCAATCACAATACTAGGCCAAATAATTGGGGCTTGACTTACGACTTTCATCCTTTTTTCATTCCAAGAGCGCAGAAATTTTAGGAATGGGTCTTGAGTAGGTTTGCCTAAAACTTCATCTATGCCATCTATTAGTAAAGTTTTCGGCTGTTTTATGGGTAAAAAAATATGGTCGTGCAAATAGTTAGCACAGTTTAGTTGTGGGGTTAAATTTGCGTTCCAATGCTCTTTTAAATCGGGCAAATTTTTTAAATCGTTGAGTCCGCGTCTTTGCAGTGCATCGCTAAAGGTTTTGATGAGCGCACTTGTGAACTGATACAAGAGTGTATCTAGGTCGTTGAATACATCTGTATAAAAATATTCGTCTCCTCCTAAATCTACAAAGCCAACTATATGATTTTGTTGCTTTTCTAAAAAGTATTGGATTCGCCGCAGTAGGGAGGATTTTCCCATCTGCTTAGGCGCTCTAATTCTGATAAAGGGCCTAGAGCCTTCTCTACTTGCACCGAGTTTCAAATTTTGGATACAAATTTCATCTGCTTCTCGTTTCAAATATAGTGGGGAATCAAGAGGGACAATTCCTGTCAGGGGAGCAATTTGCTTTGTTTCATCAACTTTTTTGTAATGACTGTATTCTAACCAAGTAATTTTATAGGGATTGTTACCTTTACCTTGACGCTCCATAGAAATGCGCCCGACTTCCTGAAGTCTCAGGAGTTTTCTTCGAGCTGTGGCAGTGGAACAATTAAGGGCATTTTTTTGGCAAAGTTGGGCAAAGTCATTTTGACTTAGATAGGCACTTCCTTTGCCATCTATTAATTCATTTTCCAAAATTTTCCAATATTCTTCTTCTTCAGTGGTTAAGGGTTTTATGGCTTTCGGGGTGGGCATAAGCTTTGAGCAGATATTTCACTTAAACTATTGTAAATGGCTTAAATTAAAATTTTTTATACTAATGCTTCAGGTAATGCTTCAGGTTTTAAAAATTATGCTTTATTAATGCCTCTGATTGCTTCAATGATTGCTTTAATGCGTCGCCAAAATGAAGTAATGAACTAAGGTAATTTTCCCGGATTTTGTTTATGAATAGAGTTATCAACTCCACGATAGTTTCACAGAGGAAACGATGGATTTTTTGTTCTGCACCATGAAAGCGTCTTGTAGGTATGGTTGGGTTCGTAATGCCGAAAGCAACACTCTGCAAGAGGGAACTATTAAACAGTCTAACGAGATTGAAGGGGTGCCGTTGAGAAAGCCAACCTCCACGTTTAAAGGGATTGGAAGGGGTTGGGTTCCGGAAACTGGAAATGGTGCGTAAGTTTTATATTTTGCAGCATTGGGAAGAATGGGAGGCTTCTCTCAGCTTTCATTCCCAGAGCCAGCTTGGGAACGAGGATAAATGGTTGGTCTTTAAAAGCTTAGTTTGCTGTGTTTTGGGCGTGATTTTCGCCTTTTTGGAATGAAAACCTTCCCTAATATGCCACTTCAAGGCGCGTCGGGTCGCCAGCCGCTTCAAGCGCCATCATTCAAACCAATATATGTGGTGGTCGGTGGTAGTCTGCTGGCCGGTGGCTATCTGTTAGCTGCTTTCGGTTTGCCGTTCAGTTTACCGTCTTCTGTGCCAAAACCTAGCACCAAGGAGCGCAGCCTCTTATGTTCTGAGATTGTACAGCCGAAGGTGGTGCTATCGCGGGAGCAGTTGGCGCAATTGATGACTGTGCCTGAACGCAGTCAACGCAGTAAGGTGCAGGAGATTGTCAAGCAGCCTTATTGCAGGTTGCCGGGTTTGAGTATTCGTGTGGGGGCGACGACTGAACGGGAGCTTTATCCGTTGTCGTTTGACCCGCAGACATCGCTACTTGTTCTCTATGAGGGACAAACTTACGTAGGCTATGGATTTAAACGTTTTTAGGGTGGCGATTCAATACTTCTGGGCTAGTAATGTTCAGTCTCAGGAGATCCCCCCAACCCCCCTGAAAAACGGGGGAGAAAAGCGCCCCTTTTTTAGGGGGGATAAAGCTTTAACCCAGAGGTGTTGGGTAGCGATACTGCTAATGCAGTCGCTTCGCTACGCATCAATATTACTTTTGATTGTCGGTTGCACGAAAAAGCCGCCTACGGAAGCGCCTAGGGAAATCAAGCTTTACCAAAACTGGGAACTGCAACCGGGTCAAGTTGTGGGGGGGCATGCGGTGGTTAGCGGTTTGGGTGATTTATCCATTGCTTTGAAGGGGGATGCGGTGTATGCGCCGTTTGATGGTCGGGTGCAACCCCACAACTCAAGTTGCGTGATTTTTTCCAGTGAGGAAATTCCAGTTTATTTGTTGCGCTTGTGTGGGTTGCGATCGCTTAATTTTGGTTTCCTCAGTGCAGGTGACACTATCGGTAGTGGTAAAGAGTTGCAGATTGCGGTGCTAACACGGCAACCGGATGGTCGCTGGGCTTTGGTTGAGCCTTCTAAGAAGATTATCGAGCAAATGTTGTTGCGGTAAGTCAATGTCAGTAACGTTTGATTCCCCGAACTCCCCATAAATTGGGGGCTTTGTTCAAGTTGCATATTGACTCATTTCGCTAATTAATTACACAGGGCTATGAAATTTCATTTTGCTAAATTGATGGGCAGTTTCTTAATGTTGCTGCTGGGAAGTCAAGCTGCTGTAGGTTTAAAGGTGCTATCTGAGGAGATGTCAGAAAGTGTTGCTTTTAACCCAACGCTTGTCACGCTAGATTTTGGGGTTGAGGCTACTGAACCTACAGCTAAGACTGATACGACGAGTGATGATGCAGAGAACTTAAATGCGATCGCTTCCAAAACTGCATCAAAGCTATTTGCTACTAAAAAATCTCCTGGTAGCATCGCTATAGGAGCCGCAGAGGGCAACTTCACTCTGACTGGCGAAACCACATCCTTGTATTTTGGTCACACAGATCCGGGCAACCATGTTGTAAATAGGGGATTTTGCAGCTGGAATCGCGCCAAAAATCTAACTTTGCAAGAGGCAAATCAGCGTTGTCTCAAGGCACTGCAACGTCAAGGAGCATCCACAGAACGAAGACTCAAAGCACTCTCAATTGACGCATCAGCCCACACTGAAGCTTTGGTAAATGGAACTGATTTGTGGAACCAATCTAACTCTGCTGGCCCCAAGTTTGCTTCGGCATACCAGAAAGCTTTGAATAAAGGACTCAAGGGAAGGCGTGCGTATACATACGCACGAGTCGAAGCGTTCCGTAGGAAAAATGGAGTTCTTGATGCTAGTGGACTATTTGGTATCTGCACTAGAGAACCTTACTATCGAAGCCGACTTATCGGGTATCCTCCTTACTCAGAATCATGGCGATGGAATTGCATTGCTCTAGATCAAGAACGGCGAGTCAAAATAGTTAGCAAAGCTTTAAGGCAGAACATTCAGAAGGCTACAATACGATCGCCCCAACCTCCTTCAAAAGGGGAGGCGGTAAAAGGCAAAAGTGAAGAAAGACAGAAAAGTGGTGTAGCGGCGAGTTCTTCCGATAATATCAGTCGCCAAAAGATATCTTCAGTAAACCTGCCTTCTTTACAACAGCCTAGCGATCCAAATTCTGTAGCCTTAAGCTTTGAACCTGCTGTGGAAGCGGTTCCCATTGCATCGACGATGGTATCTAGTGAAGATGCGATCGCTACCGATGAAAACCAGATAGATTTAAACGTCACAGAGCAAAACGCAGCAAATAACTCGCCTGTACTTCTATTTGACCCTTTCGTAGAACAAGTTCCCATCTCGCCCGCCCAACAATCGAACGCCCAAAAAGTTACGGATGGGACGGCTTTTTCCAGCATTGATCAGTGGACACCAAACCTGAAAAAGACACCCAAAAGAGGCGATTATCTTGCAGGTTATGGAGTAACATCTTCTTATGGCAGACGGGTTCACCCGGTCACGGGAAAAGTACATTTTCATGGCGGAGTAGACTTGGGAACTCCCATGAATACACCGGTCTACGCCATTGGTAGACCTGGAACAAAGACAGGTTTGTGGTGTTGGATAGATGCTAATGGTGGGGGGCTGGTGGCAACGATGACCTCTCCATCTTTTCCGTCTTTGAAGTTTGATGCTCTCCATCTATCTTGGTGCAAATCTATTACCAATGGCCCCAAGATTAAGGTAGATGCTGGGTCAATTATCGGCGGTACTGGTAACTCAGGGCGCAGCACTGGCCCGCATCTACATTTCCAGGTGCGCGACTTGAAAACGGGCAGGAAAATCTCTCCCAACAAAGGACAATTATCGTGGGTGTTAACTGGAAAGTCGCCTAAACCATCTAATAAATAACCAGAGTTTATCAAGAACCCTTAGAAGAGGGTCGCCAGGAGGGTTTTGAGCAAGGTCAGCTACAAGCTAAGTTAGAAATTATGCTTCGGCTACTACAAAAAGGATTAAGTATGGAGCAAGTACCAGAGATTTTAGAGCTAGATGTTGAAACGGTGAGACAATCAGCGCAGGAACAACCCTAAGCAGTATATTGCTGTCTAATTTATTAATAAGTAGCGACACAGAGGGCAACTATCTACACTGCTTTTAAAGTTAGCTAAGTGTGGCAAGCTGTGGAATATCAACAAAAAGGCTTTCATCAATAGCCCCTAACATTTTAAGTGTAGATTTCTGCGCTTCTGTTAAACCAGTAACGCCAGTTATGTTCAGTGCCTCGTAGGGTCTAGGAACTTGTAGCGTTTGAATGCACTTACTGTTAGTTGCCCGTTGTCCGTTGTTAATTGTTTTTGACCAGCGATCGCTAACATCCCAAAGTTTAATTGTTTCATCTTGGCTACAGCTGGCGAGGATTTGCCCATCAGGATTATAGGCGAGAAACCGAACCCATTTAGTATGTCCTTGGAGATGGCAGCACTGCAAAGTCGAAACATCCCAGAGTTTCACTACTGCATCAGCACCAGTACTGGCGAAGGTTTTCCCATTAGGATCGAAAGCAACTGACAAAACTGGGCCAGTGTGTGCTGAAATTTGGCGACATTTCCCTGTATTGACGTGCCAAAGTTTGACAATTCCATCAGCACTACCGCTGGCGATGGTTTGCCCATCCGGACTGATGGCACAAGAACGAATCCAACTATTATGTCCCGACAAAGTGCTGATGCAGCGACTTGTGCGGACATCCCAAAGTCTGAGGGTTTGATCTTGACTGCCACTAACGAGGATTTGCCCATCTAAACTTAGGGAAATTGACCAAACGCCGCCATTGTGTCCCTGTAATGTTTGGCGACAGAAACCTTGGGGGATATGCCAGATTTTGATGGTTCCGTCGAGACTACCACTCAAAAGGGTTTGTCCGTCGGGACTAAAGATGACGGAAAATACTGCATCTGTATGTCCTTTGAGAGTTCGCAGATGTTCTCCTGTCCGGGTGTCCCAGAGTTTAATTGTCCGGTCTTCACTACCACTGGCGAGAATTGAACCTTGAGGGTTGAAAGCTAAAGACCAGATCCAGCTGGTGTGTCTTTGTGTAGAGATGTTACTTGTAACGTCTCTACATTTACCAGTTTTAACGTCCCAAAACCGAATCCCCCGATCCTGGCTACCACTGGCAATGATCCCCCCTAACTCCCCTTGGTAAGGAGAGTTAGGATTGAAAGCTACAGACCAAATTCCATTGCTATGTCCCTGCAAAGTCTTGAGACAGAGATTGGTGCGACTATCCCACAATCGCACAGACCGATCTTCGCTGCCACTCGCCAAAAGACCGCCATCGGGACTGAAGGCGACAGATGAAATCCAGCTAGTGTGGCCTTTGAGAACTCGCAAGACTTCACCTGTACGCTGATTCCAGAGTCGTACAGATTGGTCATCGCTACCACTAGCGAGAAATTGTCCATCAGCACTAAAAGCTACGGTTCGGATTTGTTTGGAGTGTCCTACTAAGGATTTTAGAAGGTTTCCGTTGCTGACATTCCAAAGTTTGATAGCGCGATCGCTACTTCCACTCGCTAAGACACAACCATCGGGACTGAAAGCAACTGACCAAACTCTTTGAGTGTGTCCCTGCAAAATTCTCACACACTCACCTGTACTCACATCCCACAATCGCACGGTACAATCGTAACTTCCACTGGCAAGTAAGAGTTTTGAATTGTAGAGACGCGATGTATCGCCTCTTGAGTTTTGACTTGAAGCGGGAGTATTTGAGTATGCTTGTGGAGAAAAGGCAACAGAACGAACTTCATCGGCGTGTCCTGACAAAGTGCTGACGAGTTCACCCTTTTTCACATCCCATACTCGCACTAAGTGGTCTTCGCTGCCACTGGCGAGAAGACGACCATCGGGGCTGAATGCCAAAGAAAACACCCGGTCGGTATATCCTTCTAGTGTATATAGACATTCCCCGGTTTTCACATCCCACAGCTGGACAATTCGATTGGCGCTGCTTGCCAAAAGACGACCGTTGGGACTAAATGCAACGCACCAAATCCAGCCAGAATCTACTTTACAGGTTAGCAATTGTTTGCTGTTCTCTACTTGCCAAACGTGAATTTCATGATTGACATCGCCAGTCGCTAATAACTTGCCATCTGGACTGAAAGCTACAGATAAGATTTGGCTGAAGGTTTCTGTGAAAACTGATTTAGACACATCCGCACCAGCAAAGTTAACTTGATGCAGATTGACGTGACATAGATATGCCTGCCAAACTGTCAGATGAGAAAAATCCCAATCTTTCAAGTCTGAGGAAATTTGGCAAAGTAGGTTTAGGATATTCCCGCTGACATAACCTGTTTCTTTGGGAGATTTGCCGCGTAAGTTAGATAAAAGTTGTCTAAATTTGTCTTCCAAGTTTCCAGTGTTGTTGACATTTAGCAGCTTATCTACAACTGGCTTGAGAATTAGGCGAATTTGAGTTTCCCGAATATAGTCTTTTGCCGTAGCTTTGATTAAAGCATGGCTTTTGAAAAGGCCAAGGGGTAATTGGGGATTGGGGAAGAGGGATTGGGTAGACTTCGGAAAAGCTTCTTTGTCCTCCTTGTCCTCCTTGTCCCCAGTCCCCAGTCCCCAGTCCTCACCCCCAATTTCTTGGCAAATTTGTTCGATTAAGCGATCGCTCATGTACTCCATTACCACTGGTTGCAGGGTAAACTGGGTGCGGTATTTTTCAATAAGCGATCGCCTTTCCAGAGATGTTAGCGCCTCCAGCAAGTTACCCAGCGATACTTGGGGAACAAAATTCGCCCGTAATTCTGATAAAGTAACTGGTTCCCGGTCAATTGCCAGCCAATACATCACCTGTTGCTCTAATTCTGACAGGCGTTCGATCTGACGTGCTAACAAATCCCGAATATCGCCAAAAACTGAGCTTCCCTGGCCCAGAACTTCGAGAAAATCGCCAATACTGCCATCAAAGAAATCCTTGATGACGGGTGCTACCATTTTTAAAGCTAAAGGGTTGCCTGCATAGTGTTCGATTAAGATTTTCCATTGGGACTCTGAACCTGAAAAATTACCCTTGACATTAAATATATTTTGTGCTGCAAAAGTCGATAAACCAGTTAATCGTAGCGATCGCATCTGGCTTATTTCCCCAACTTTTGCAGCGATTCCTCTAGGTTCTTCCCGACTCGTCAACACCAGAACGCTTTGATGGTTGGTTTCCCCAACGCATCGCAACAGCTGACCGTAACCTTCATACCCAGGTTGGTAGCCACTATTGCGATCGCCTGGTTGCATAATCGTCTCGCCGTTATCCAAGACGAGAAGACAACGACTTAAGCGTAAGTAATCCAAAAGACGCAAGATGCGACCATCCAGAGTTTCTGGCAAATCAGGTTCCTGATGATTTGAAAGAAACTGGATCAAATCTGCCAACAAATCTAAAATTGGTGGCGCATTACGGAGACTGCGCCAGATAACATACTCAAACTGGTGCTGAATTTGTTTGGCTAACTTCACCGATAAAGAGGTTTTGCCAATTCCACCCATACCAAACAAACCAATAAAGCGGACGCTTTCGCTTAAAATCCAGCGTTCCAGCGTCACCAGTTCCTGAGTGCGATCGCTCAAAACTGATACATCCGTCGCATCACCCCAGTCAGTTTTGGGGATTGGCAATTGGGAATTGGTTTTCTCTTTCTCTCCCACTCGCGCCTTTCGCTTCAAAACTAACTGCACATTACTTTTAGTCACCTTTTCCCCAAACGCCTTAGAAAGCAATTGCCATAACTGGGAACCCGTCTGCTTGAGATAACCAACCTCATAGCCAAGTTTCCTCGAAATGTCCTGATATGATTGTTCTTCCCAGGCATACCGAAATACCGTTACTTGCAGCTTGCTTAAACGTTCTTCGCTTAAGGCTTTTTCAACAAATAGCAGTGCTTCTTCAGTATTCATAAAATTTAAAAAAGCAAAAAAGTAATTTTTGATTCAGTTTTTATTTCACAAAGGTGAATTTATATCTTGCACCTGTCTTAAATTGAGGCACCTCAATATTTTCCTTATCTGTCCGCAGCCTGCTTGATTATTTAGCACTATCCCTGGAAATGCTTTGTTTTTTTGCTTAGATGCAGATATTAGAGTTTTCTTAACCTGCCCTTTGTTACTTTGATTACATTTTTCGCAGATGGATGTAACCTTTAACGAACTTTTTCCGAACCTTTAAAATTGACGAACACTGCTAAACTCTTTTTTAAAGCAAGACTAAACAAAAATAACCTATTAGTCAGCAGCCATTAGTAAGCGACGCAAGCAACAACGGACAACTGACAACAGACATTCGCGCAGGAGAGAACAGTGAACGCTAAAAAGTCTTTCCACCTACCCCGCCGTCAAGTCATTCGCGGAATATTAGCCACCACAGCATTTGGTATCACAGCGAAATTTGGGACTGGATGCAGTTCTTCTGCACCGGAAACTCAAGCCACCTCAAGTGGAGAAGCCAAGCCAATAGTCATGGGATTTATTTATGTGGGGCCAAAAGATGACTATGGCTACAACCAAGCTCATGCTGAAGGGAGAACAGGCGTTGCTAAATTAAATTGGGTAAAAACCGTTGAAGAAGCCAGCGTTCCGGAAACTACATCAGTAGAAGAAACGATGCGGAACATGATTGAACAGGATGGCGCAACGGTGCTGTTTCCAACATCTTTTGGCTACTACGATCCGCATATTTTGAAACTTGCCAAAGAGTATCCAGAAGTTCAATTTTTCCACTGCGGCGGACGTTATGAAGAAGGGAAACATCCCAAGAACGTTGGCAGCTATTATGGCTACATTGATGAAGCTGAATATGTAGCAGGTATCGTGGCTGCTCATACTTCCAAATCTGGCAAATTAGGCTTTATTGCTGCTAAGCCAATTCCCCAGGTACTCCGCAATATTAACAGCTTTGCATTAGGCGCACGCAGCGTCAATCCGAAGATTACGACCCAGGTACTTTTCACCGGAGATTGGGCGGTTCCCGTTAAAGAAGCGGAAGCTGCTAATAGTATGGCAGACCAGGGTATTGATGTACTCACCTGTCACGTAGATAGCCCGAAAGTCGTCATGGAAACGGCTGAAAAACGCAGTATTTTCTGTACTGGCTACCACGCGAATCAAGCCACGTTAGCACCTAAAGGATATTTGACGGGTGCGGAGTGGGACTGGGCGAAACTTTATTCAGATTATGCCCAAATGATCAAGGCTGGCAAAACTTTGATGAATGGGGGAATTCCGCATTTAGTGCGCGGTGGTTTGAAGGAAGGCTTTTTAAAATTGTCGCCTTACGGTTCTGTCGTCTCTGCGGATGCAAAAAAGGATGCTGATGCGGCTAAAGAGAAGTTTATGGAGGGCAGCATGGTGGTTTACAAGGGTGGAATTAAAGACAATACAGGCAAAGTTGTCATTCCCGCAGGTAAAGATTTAAAACAGCAGGACGGGGAACTAGAAAAGATGAATTGGTTGGCGGAAGGAGTTCTCGGTAGTGTCAGCAGTTAACTGGTTAGGTCAAGATGGTTAATTGTAATAGCATTTCCTATTTGTGAGTGTACGGATGAAATCCCCCTAACCTCTGTTTAAGGGGGAAATAAACAGCTAAAGCGTAGCAGTAAAAAAGTGAATTGGTGTAAGCAGCAATTAGCAATTAGCAATTAGCGAAGGAGTTTATGATTAACCGTCGCAATTGGCGTGGGATAGAAGCAATTTGCATTCCGATCGCCGCCTTATTTTTCTCATTGTTACTGTTTGGAATTTTTTGTGCATTGGCGGGGGCTAATCCCTTCGCCGTCTATGCTTCAATTTACAAAGCAGCTTTTGGCAGTTGGCGTTCTTTTCAGAATTCTCTGCTACGGGCGGCTCCTTTGATGCTAAGTTCCCTTTGTACGGCGCTTCCGGCTCGTTTGGGACTGGTAATTATTGGTAATGAGGGGGCGCTGGTAGTTGGGGGACTGGGGGCTGTAGCTGCTGGTTTAGCCTTGTCTACTGCACCGCCAACAATTGTGCAAATTGCGATGGCGCTGGCTGGGATAATTTGCGGTGGTTTGTGGATTGGGGCGGTGGGAGCTTTACGCCACTACCGAGCTGTGAATGAAACGATTAGTAGTTTGCTGTTGAATTATATAGCGATCGCTCTCCTCAATCATCTAGTCGGCGGCCCGATGCGCGATCCTAGTTCGTTAAATAAGCCTTCCAGCTACCCGATTGCTGACATCAACATGATTGGGAGTATCCCCGGAACGCGAGTTCACTACGGTTTGATTTATGGGTTGATTGCGTGTGCGATCGCATATTTCCTGATTCAGCGTACCACTTTCGGTTTTGCCGCCCGCACCGCCGGAGGTAATATCCGCGCCGCTAGAATTGCTGGACTTCCGGTAGGTAAGCTGACTATGGCAATTTGTTTTTTGGCTGGTTCGTGTGCTGGGTTAGCTGGGATGGTGGAAGTAGCTGCTGTGCATGGTAGAGCTAACGAATCCCTAAATGCAAACTATGGTTACGGTGGGATTTTGGTAGCATTTATTGCTCGACATAACCCGTTAGCTGCAAGTTTAGTGGCAATTTTACTCGGCGGTATTCTTGCCAGTGGGGGCATTTTGCAACGAGCCCATAATTTACCAGATGCAACTGTTTTAGTTTTTCAAGGGTTAGTTTTTTTGGTAGTTCTGTATAGCGAATCGCTTTATGGACGGTTGCCAATGTTCAAAGAAAGGGAACCTGGGAAAGGAACAGATTCTTTACCTCCAATTCCGAATCCGCAAGCACCAATTCCTAGTTAAAGAGATTTTTTAACGCTCTCGTAACGCCAAGGTTTAGTAGGTAGGAGGAATCTAGAAATGACTACAGAAGCATTAGGCTGGTGGGGTGTACCGTTAGCGATCGCAGCAGGAACTTTGCGGGGAAGCGCTCCGTTTCTGTTTGTATCTTTGGGCGAATGTTTGACGGAAAAAAGCGGGAAAATTAATTTGGGACTTGAGGGAACGCTACTTACAGGCGCGATGAGTGCTTATGCTATTTCTTATCTGACTGGTTCGCCTTGGTTAGGGGTTTTAGTAGCAGGATTAGCGGGAATGGTACTCGGTTTTATTCATGCTTGGCTTTCTCAACAGCCAAGGGTAAATGATGTTGCTGTTGGCATTGCGATGATTATTTTTGGTAGTGGTATTGCCTTTTTCTTCGGTAAATCGTTTATTCAACCTTCCGCACCACAATTACCGACTATGGATTTAGGAACTTGGAGCAGTATTTCAGCGATACAATCAGCTTTAAAAATCAGTCCTTTGTTTTTGTTTGGGGTAGCGATCGCGCCTTTGATGCAATGGTTTTTTAAATCAACTCGTTGGGGTTTATTCATCCGCGCAGTTGGCGATAGCCCTGATGCGGCTAAAGCGATGGGAATTTCTATCAACAAAGTGCGAATGATCTGCATTATTGCCGGGAGTTGTTTAGCAGGGATTGGTGGCGCTTACCTATCACTTTACTACCCTGGTAGTTGGAACGAGCGTATTTCTAGCGGTCAAGGTTTAATGGCCGTAGCACTGGTAATCTTTGCCCGTTGGAACCCAGTTCAATGTTTGTATGCTTCTTTATTGTTTGGAGGAGCGCAAGCGATTGGCCCGGCTTTGCAATCAGTTGGGATAAATTCTTACTACTACTTATTCAATGCTTCTCCCTACATTCTGACGCTGCTAATTATGATCATAACCTGTTCGCCAAAACGAACTTTGACGGGTGCGCCAGGAGCATTAGGACAATAAATTCTAAGAGCTAAATGCTAATAGAATAACCCTTGATTATTCTATTAGCATTTAGGAAAACAGGATGCAACAAGCTATACCTTTGGCAGTCAATGGAACATTGATGAGGGGATTAGAGTTAAATGGGAATCTCCTAGCAGTTGGAGCAACATTTGTGAGAGAGTCCATCACAGAACCAACATATAGGCTTTGGTCAATTGATGACAGCTATCCAGCAATGCTGCGAGTGACGACTGGAGGGAACGCGATCGCGCTCGAAATTTGGGAAGTTCCTATCCCTAGCCTGTCCACAATCTTATTACAAGAACCTCCCGGATTGTGCATCGGTAAAATCCACCTTTGGGATGGTGAAATAGTTCTCGGAGTCTTAGCAGAACCTTACCTATGCGAAAACAGACAAGAAATTACTAAATGGGGTGGTTGGCGGGAATACAAAAAAACGTAAAAAGCAAAAACATTAAATTGCTTATCCGGCTTCTGTCAAAACTTGTCTTCTCTCTGCGTCCGGGAGAATCTGTGCGGTTCGTTTTTCTTCTTCCTCTTTTCTAAGCGCTATCGCTAACGCGCATGGCGAGAGCTAATGCAGTTTATTCCTTCTTATATATACTATGGGCAAATTTGTTGAAGCAGACCCCTATCCCTATCCCTACAACGGCGAATTGCGCCCAGAAAACACCGTTCTGCTAATCATCGATATGCAGAGTGATTTCTGTGGACATGGCGGCTATGTAGACAAGATGGGCTACGATTTATCCCTGACTCGCGCACCAATTGAGCCGATAAAACGAGTCTTAAAAACGGTGCGTGCAAAAGGTTTTCACGTAATGCACACCCGCGAGGGACATCGACCCGACTTGTCAGATTTGCCAGAAAATAAACAGTGGCGCAGTCGCCAAATTGGAGCCGGAATTGGCGACCCCGGCCCCTGTGGAAAAATTTTAGTAAGAGGTGAACCAGGTTGGGAAATTATTCCCGAACTCGCGCCAATTCCCGGAGAAGCTGTTATCGATAAACCGGGAAAAGGGTCATTTTATGCCACAGATTTAGACCTACTACTAAAACGCCGAAACATCCAAAATATTGTCTTAGCAGGAATTACCACAGATGTTTGCGTTCATACTACGATGCGCGACGCTAACGACCGAGGTTATGAATGCCTCATGTTATCTGATTGTACAGGTGCCACCGACTACGGCAACCATCTAGCAGCGCTGAAGATGATTAAAATGCAAGGCGGCGTTTTTGGAGCGGTTGCAGATTCATGGGCATTTATCGAGGCAATTGAGGAATAGTTATTAGTTATTAATTAACAAGTCTAAAACCCAACTTTAAGGCGTACCCGCAATGACAGAAGCAACAGATTCTTTAATCCAAAATTTAAAATCTAAACTTCAATATTCTGAGCCGCCACCCGAACTAGAAGTGGTGAGTATGACCAAACAATTTGGTACTTTTACCGCTTTAGATAACGTCTCGCTGCACCTAAAACCGGGAACTTTTCATGCCTTGCTGGGGGAAAATGGGGCGGGGAAAAGTACCCTAGTTAAGTGCATCATGGGTTTCTACACTCCTACTTCTGGCGAGGTGTTAATTGATAAAAAAACTCGCACCATCGACAGCCCCCGCGATGCTCACAAATATGGCATAGGTATGGTCTACCAACACTTTACCTCTGTACCTGCTATGACTGTAGCTGAAAATTTAGTTTTATCTCGCTTCGATAATTCCAACCTAATTAAGTGGAAACAAGAACGCGATCGCTTAAATGCGTTTATGCAAAAAGCTCCTTTTCAGGTTCCTTTAGACATCCCCATTACTCAATTAGCCGCCGGACAGAAACAGAAATTAGAAATACTCAAACAAATTTATCTTCAGAGTCGCATCTTGATTTTAGACGAACCTACTTCTGTGCTGACTCCGCAAGAAGCTGATGAAGTTTTGGGGTTATTGCGGGAGGAAGTGACGGCGAAACGGTTAAGCGTATTGATGATCAGCCACAAATTCCGCGAAGTGATGGCTTTTGCGGATGAAATAACTGTACTGCGTAAAGGTAAACTTGTGGGTTCTGGAGGAGTGAAGGATTTAACTGTCTCAGAGATGTCTGAGATGATGATGGGTGAAAAGCGGGAAACGCAACAGGTTGAAAAGATAGTATTCCCCTCTATAACTCCAGTTCTGGAAATTAAAGATATCCATGCTAATAAAGATAATGGACTGGAGGCAGTTGCAGGGGTAAATCTGACAGTCCACAGTGGGGAAATTGTGGGTATTGCTGGTATTTCTGGTAATGGTCAGCGGGAACTGGTGGAGGTGCTGGCGGGACAGCGGGAGGCTACCGGAGGAAAAGTTTTGGTGAATGGGGAAGTTTATACCGCAACGCGATCGCAAATGTATCGTCATCGAGTTTTCGCGTTACCGGAAGAACCATTACGCAATGCCTGCGTGCCTCACATGAGCGTAGCAGAAAATATGGCTCTGCGGACGTTTGACCGTGCGCCGCAAGCTAAAGGGGGTGTGTTGCTTGTCCTTAACGCTATTCGAGATGCGGCTAAGGGTTTAATTAGTCAATTTTCAGTGAAAACACCCTCGCCAGAAACGCCTGTTGGCAATCTTTCGGGGGGAAACGTGCAGCGCACTGTTTTAGCAAGGGAACTTTCTGCTGAACATATTAAGTTGCTAATTGCTGCTAATCCCTGCTTTGGACTGGATTTTGCGGCTGTGGAGTTCATTCACGGTCAAATTATTGAGGCGAGAAATCGCGGCGTAGCGGTGTTGTTGGTGAGCGAAGATTTGGATGAATTGCTGAAATTAACTGACCGAATTGTGGTAGTCAGTGAAGGAAAATTTGTTTATGAAAGTGAGACAAAAGATGCTGACTTTAGCGAACTAGGTAAGCGGATGGCAGGACATTGAATAGTTATTAATCTTTGGCTAAGGTCTGGATGGCTAATAGCTTTTGAACAATCCCTAATCCCCGATTTCCAATGACCAATGACAACCAATTGCTCCTCAAGGATTTACTCAATATCGCCACGCGACAGGATGATTTGCTTTGGGAACCCTTCCACCCTGGTGTTGATATTTACCGACTTTATGGAGATGGTAAAGGCGCTGCTGCTGCTTTGCTTCGATATCAGCCGGGAGCAAGTGTTCCAAAACACGATCACACGGGGTTTGAACACATCTTCGTCTTATCTGGTTCGCAAACTGACCAAAATGGCGAATATCAGGCGGGAACTCTGGTGATTAATCCACCTAGCAGTAATCACAGTGTTATTAGCGTGTCTGGTTGCATTGTTTTGGCAATTTGGGAGAAGCCTGTCTCTTTAGTAGCTAATGGGTAATGGGATTTTTCTACTATAGCAATTCAAGGGTTGGGTGCGATACATCTGTAGGGACATGGCAATGCCATGTCCCTACCGCAATGCCATGTTCCTACCAAGGTGGTCCGAACGTCAGAATCGCGATATATTCCACCCAACTGAGAAACGCTATACCTATTAGCAATCATTCAATTAGCAATCCTTCAATTATGGTATTAATTTCTGCTTTACCTTACGATTATGAATTGCCTACCTCTGATGGTTTGGCGCTGTTAATTATTGATATGCAGCGAGATTTTTTGGAACCGGGGGGCTTTGGGGATGCTTTGGGAAATGATGTCAGCCGTCTACAGGCAATTGTCCCGATTTTAAGAGAATTATTGTCCGCGTTTCGGGCGCGAAACCTGCCGATTTTTTACACGGTTGAAGGTCATAAACCTGATTTATCTGATTGTCCGCCATCGAAGTTGCATCGAGGACAAGGTAAGTTAAGAATTGGCGATGTTGCTTCTATGGGGCGCATTTTAATTTTGGGAGAACCGGGAAATGAAATTATTCCAGAATTGTCGCCTTTACCTGGTGAAACGGTGATTCCAAAACCAGGGAAGGGTGCTTTTTATCATACTAATTTGGAGTCATTACTGCGGGAAAAGAAGATTACTCATCTGTTGGTGACTGGGGTAACTACTGAAGTTTGCGTTCAGACGACGATGCGCGAGGCGAATGACCGAGGTTATGAGTGTTTGCTGGTAGAAGATGCGACGGAAAGCTACTTTCCTGATTTTCAACAATCCACTTTGGAAATGATTCGCGCTCAAGGTGGAATTGTTGGTTGGACTGCACCTGCTGCGAATATTTTCCAAGCTTTGGAAAAGTGGAAACCGCGTGAAAAGTTAGGCATCAGGAGTTAGCGTATTTATCTACAATGATTTGGAATTTGTTAAGAGTTAGGAGTTATGAATTAATAACTCCTAACTTTGCTATAGCAGTCCTAAATGATTCGTGAAAGCAAGATACCCGACTTCTTTAAGAAGTCGGGTATCTGAACTCTACCGAGGATTGCAATATTCTCTGAACTATATGCGATCGCTTATTATTTTTACGCATTGTTACTTAGGTTACATAATTAAGCTTGTAAAATTGATAACAATATATGGAGGTTGAATTGGTGTGAGGAACTATGGTTAAGGCTGCAACTACCTGCGACTACCTGCGATCGCTTGCAAGTAATTTCTGGTTGGGTTTGTTACTTTCTAGCGCTGTAATGCCTTTCGTGCCATCGCCAGCGATCGCAAGTGAAGTTCAACAGGCTGGCGCGTCACCGGAAGCATCAACAACTGATGAAGTTACCTCGGTTGCCGACGTTACGGTAAATGAAGTAAAAATTGATACAGATATTCCAGAAAGTTTAATATCGCAGTCCGCATTAGAAGAGGTTACTCCTGCTGGTAATGTAGCCCAACCATTGCCAATTGATGATGTAAATTCCCCTACCAATTTTAATTTGGAGTCGGAAGAGGAAAACATCGATCCAGCGATGGAACAAGTTACCAATGTTTCACAATTGCGAGACGTGCAACCGACAGATTGGGCGTATGAAGCATTGCGGAGTCTTGTAGAACGTTACGGTTGTATAGCAGGATATCCTGATGGTACCTTTCGCGGCAATAGAGCTTTAAGTCGCTATGAATTTGCTGCTGGTGTAAATGCTTGTTTGCAGCAAATTGAGAAATTAATTGCCGTTAGTACGGCTGATTTTGTCACCAAAGAAGATTTAACGACACTGCAACGATTAATTAGTGAATTTGATACAGAATTAGCAACGCTACGCACTCGCGTGGATAATTTGGAAGGTCGCACCAAATTCTTAGAAGAAAATCAGTTTTCTACTACTACTAAACTCAGCGGTCTTGCCTGGTTTAATGTTACTGGAGCCTCTGCTAGTGACGATATTACAGTTGAAGCAGCAGGTTCGCTTACACCTTTGGTACTCAGAAGTCCCGGAAGAGATGCGAATTTCAGACCAATTCAGCAAAAAATAAAAGACGATCCTAATATCACTCTTAGCAATTTGGTGTGGCTAACGCTGGAAACATCTTTTACTGGTAGAGATAGCTTGGTTACTCAGTTAGCTGCGGGTAATGGAGATTCACCAGCTAACGTCTTTGCTTCTGCGGGACTTTACAACACATTTGGAACACCATTTCTTGACCAGACGGCGGGACTTCAAGGAAACAACAATGATGTCATCTTGCGGGAATTGTTTTACAGCTTCCCTCTCAGGGAGAATATTCAGGTAGTGGTAGGGCCTCGGATTAACTGGTATCGCTACTTTGACAACAATGCTTTCAGCTTTTTCTTAACGGGTGCAACTAGCTTTAACTCTAACGGCAGCACTTTATTAAATACCATTGACCGGGGTGCAGGTGCAGCTGTTTTGTGGGATATTAATCGGCAGTTCAAGCTGCGCGTTGCTTATTTAGGTGAGAGTGATGAATTTTTACCCAGTGGGATATTTAACACCGCATCCGACCCGCGCAAAGGTGTATTTAGTCCTACTAACACCGCTACTGCTGAGTTAACTTTCTCGCCTACTGAGAGAATTAATCTCAGGTTGATTTACAACTATTCCAATATTGACCCGTCTTTCCCGATTTTCGACCAAAATGGCAACATCACTGGATTTGGAATTGGTGGTGCGCCGGGAGAACCAATTTATGGAGTAGCTGATGATGGTTTTGGTGGTTCGATTAATAATGCGATCGCGCACACCTTTGGACTAAACTTTGATTGGTTAATTACCCGTGGTATTGGTGTCTTTGGACGGTATAGCTACGGGAGTACCAACATTGACCCCAAAACCCCAGGTCGTGGCGGTGGAGATGTTAACGCCCAGTCTTTGCAATTAGGGCTTGCTTTCCCCGATTTAGGTAGAAGAGGTGCATTGGCAACAATATCTTACCTGATACCGTTCTCCGTATTGGATGGTCGTAGATTCTTGGCTGCTGGTGGCGGTGATGGTGGCGTTCAGTATGAGGTTGAAGCCGCATATTTCTTCCCCATAACTCAGAATATAGCGATTGTTCCCGCCTTTTATTTCATTGGCAACCCGAACAACTTCAGTGACAACCCCAATATCTATGTGGGTAACTTGCGAACGCAATTTAGCTTCTAGTTTTGTTTAGTCCTTATTGCCTTTGACAAAAGCATCCTACCCCGCAAGCAAGTAGGTTGGGTTTCGCGATCGCAAAACCCCATCTACAATTTTTCTAGTGTCAACGTTTCCCCTTAAAATACGGCACGCCCAAAGCAGCGGGAACATCACTGCGAGGGGTACGTTGCAACAACACCACTAATGTAAGAACATAAGGCAGCATCAGCAAAAACTCATAAGGCAACTCCTTTGAACCTAATGCTTGTATGCGAAACTGTAAGGCATCGGCAATGCCAAATAGCAACGCCCCCCAAAGGGCCCGCGCAGGTCGCCAACGGGCAAAGAATACTAAAGCAACAGCTATCCAACCGCGTCCGGCGGTAATTCCCTCCCGGAATATGTGCAGCTGGGCAACTGTCAGGACTGCGCCACCCAAACCTGTTAGCGCTGAACCCAGCAATAAGCTTGCATAGCGGGTGCGTTCTACATTAATTCCGGAGGTGTCGGCGGCGGCGGGATTTTCCCCGACGGCGCGAATTTGTAAGCCCCAGCGAGTCCGAAATAGGAGAAACCAGCAACAGAAAACCAATGCCACGCTGATATAAACCATGACATTGTGGGTAAACAGCAACTCACCGATGATGGGAATCTGCGATAAAACTGGCAACGGCAAATCTACTAAACCTGTAACTCGCGCCGTCAGGGAACCAAACTGCTGTCGGTAGAGATAGGTTGTTAATCCCTGACCAAACAGTACCATTGTGACTCCTGCTACTACTTGGTCGGCTTTGAATGTCACCGTCATTACTGCCATTAGCAACCCCATCAACATTCCTGCTAGCAGTCCTGCACCCAAACCCGCCCAAGCGCCGATAAGCGGTAGTTTTGCAGTGTTCTCCAGTCCGTAGGCAACTGTAAAGCCTGCCAGTCCTCCGACTAGCATCACGCCTTCCAATCCCAGGTTTAACACTCCCGCACGTTCGGTAATAATTTCTCCTAATACGGCGAGTAATATGGGGACAGCGAGGCGAATACCTGCTGCTATTAAGGCAATTAGGAAACTCCAGGTGAGAATTTGTTCCCAAGGCATAAAGGTAAAAAATAAAAGAATTCTCTGTTTCTTGGGCCTTTTTACTTGTTGCGAGCGATCGCATCCCCGACAATTACAAATAGCACCACTAGCGCTTGTATCACTTGGGAAACGGCAGCTGGCACTTGCAAGGAAACTTGCAACCCTTCTGCCCCAATTGTCAAAGCAGAAAACAACACAGCTGCAATTAACACGCCGACTGGATGCAACTGTCCCAGTAAGGCTACCAGAATCCCGCTAAACCCATAACCTCCAGAAATGTTCCCCTTCAGGCGCGTGTAGGTGTAACTTACCTCGATAATCCCAGCAATGCCAGCCAGTGCGCCACTCAGCATCAAGGCGGTGAGAATGCTACCCGTGACATTCATTCCAGCTGTACGGGCGACGCTGGCGCGAGAACCAACTGCCCGCAACTTAAATCCCAGAGGTGTGCGCCAAAGCAAAATGTATATTACCAGTACCAGCACTAGCGCCAGCACTACGCCCAGATGCAGCCGTCCGCCAAACAAGGTTGGAATTTGTGCTGCTGCACTAAATTGCGTTGACTCTGGCAAAAAACCATTCGGATCTCTTAAGGGACTGCGGGCGACATACTGAACTAGCAAGATGGCAATATAATTCAACATCAGGGTGCAGATGATCACATTCATGCCCCGCTTGATGTGCAGCAATCCGGCGATTCCACTCCACAGCATTCCGCCAATTCCCCCTGCAATTAGCATTAGGGGAATTAGTAACCAAGGAGATAAGTTGGGCAGTGTTAGGGCGACAATGCTGCCACATAATGCGCCGATATAATACTGTCCTTCTGCGCCGATATTCCAAACTTTGCTGCGGAAGGCAACTGTTAGCCCTAAGCCAATAATTAATAAGGGTGTGGCTTTGAGAATTGTTTCTGTAAGTTGGCGAGTTCCCCCAAATGCCTCAAACACCATCACTTGATAGGCTTTTAAGGGATTAACTCCAGTTAGGGCAATTAATATTCCTCCCAAGGCGAGGGCTAGGATTGCGCCGAAGAAAGGCTTCAGGCGATTTGCCCAACCAGCAAGAGGCAAAAAAGAAGATGGTTTTTCTTTGTGTTTCTTTTTAGTGTTTTCTTTTAATTTTTCAATTACCACTCTTGCTCCTGTTTAATTTTTAATGTTTTCCTGCCATCATTAATCCTAAGTGGCGCACATCGGCATTAGCATCAACGATACCCGCGATCGCGCCTTCGTAAAGTACCGCAATGCGATCGCTTAAATTCAATATCTCTTCGAGTTCTGTGGAAATTAGTAACACTGCTGCACCTGCATCTCTTTGGGCAATTAGTTGTTGATGTACGTACTCAATGGCGCTAATGTCTAATCCCCGCGTTGGTTGGGCGGCTAAGACAATTTGAGGACTGCGCGAAAGTTCTCTAGCGATCGCTACTTTCTGCGCGTTTCCACCGGAGAGTTTCCCGACGTGGGTGTGAGGGCTGGGGGTGCGAATCAGGTAGCGTTCTACTAGCTGGGTGCAGTGGCGAATAATTGCAGCTGGACGCAGTAAGCCTTTTTTGTTGAATGGTGGCTTTTGAATATCCCGCAACACTAAGTTATCAGCAACACTAAAATCTGGAATTAACCCCATTGTGTAACGGTCTGAGGGAATGTGGGCGAGGGTGCCATTTAGATTTATTTCGCCACGTATTGGGCGTAAAGATGCGATCGCTTCCTCTAATTCTCGCTGTCCGTTACCATCGACTCCAGCAATTCCCACAATTTCTCCGGCATTAACTGCGAGATTTATTCCCTTTAATGCTGGCAATCCTCGGTCATTTTCTACCCACAAATCACGCATTATTAATCGGGGATTGGGGATTGGGGATTGGGGATTGGGGACTGGGGATTGGGCCTGTCTCTCAATTCTGATAACTTTATTAACTTCTCGTCCTACCATCAAATGAGCTAATTCCCGCTCATTTGATGCAGATGTTAACACTGTGGTAATTGTGCGTCCATCTCGCAGTACAGTTACGCGATCGCATATTGCCAAGACTTCATTTAATTTATGACTAATGAAAATTATTGATGTACCCCCAGCAGCCAAATTTCTTAATGTCTGCAAAAATCCCTCTACTTCCTGGGGAGCCAAAACTGCTGTAGGTTCATCTAATATTAATACTTTCGCGCCTCGATAGATAGCTTTGAGAATTTCTACCCGTTGCTGTTCTCCCAGCGATAGCTGCCAAACTTCGGCTGCTGGATCGATTTGTAAGCCATACTGTTCTGCTAAGTTTCGCAGACGCTGATGGAGTTTTTTCGGGTTTTCTCGGATTAGCGGCTGCCCAGATTGTCCCAAAACTAAATTGTCTGCAACCGTGAGACTTTCCACCAGCATAAAGTGTTGATGTACCATGCCGATACCGGATGCGATCGCTTCCCCCGGAAAGCGAAATTGCACCGATTTTCCCTCCAGCAAAATCTCCCCTTCATCTGGTTCATACAAGCCGCAGAGAATATTCATCAGCGTGGTTTTCCCTGCCCCATTCTCTCCCAAAAGAGCATGAATCTCCCCTAATTGCAAGTCAAAATTCACGCTATCGTTGGCAACGATACCAGGAAATTTTTTAGTAATGCCCCGCATTTCTACTACAGGAGTTTGCATAATTGCTAATGGTTATAGCAGTCCTATTTGCTCCGTGAATGTTGTTAAGGCAATTAACTACCCCAGACGCGACCGGGCGCAGAGGAAAGCGGGTGCATATCGCTATTTCGGCACAAACGGAACTTTGAGTTTACCTGAAGAAATTTCTTGGCGCGTCTCTTCTATTTTTTTCAAAGTTTCGTCTCCCAACTTATCTTTGACGGTGGAATTAGTATTCACCTGAACCACATCTTCAGCAACGGAAAGCCGATAATACTTGTTAGCAAATTGCCCAGATGTTGTGTCATTTAACATCTGCTTAAAGATAGGTTCCATATTCCACAGCACATTAGCAGCAACCACATTTTGACCCAAAGCAGTCATATCTCCCACATAACCTGTAGCATAGCCTCCCTTTGCTTTGGCTGCTTCAATTGTTCCCAAAGTTGGCGCTTGACCGCAACCAATCCAGTAATCTACTCCCGTTTCTGCCTGTGCGGTTCCTGCCTCTTTGGCCTTAGCAATATCGTACCAGTCTCCCACCGCCGTAGCTGTCAGCGTAGCATCGGGACGGACTGTTTTGGCACCTGCTAACATCGCTTGTCCCATTGCGTGACAAGCTGGAATATCAAAGCCGTAAAGCGCTCCTAATTTACCGCTTTTACTGAGTTTTCCTGCTACTAAACCAACCATATAAGCACCTTGATAAAAAGGTTGGTCGTAGTCGGCGACATTTTCCGATGTTTTGCCTACAGCGCCTGCCCATGCGAAATTAGTTTTAGGAAATTCTTTGGCTACTTGAAATACTGCATCTCCGTGATTATAGGAATGCCCGATAATCACGTTGTAGCCTTTTTCAGCGTACTGGCGCAAAACTCTCGCTATATCAGCATCAGCAACAGACTCAGAGATAGCGACATCATAGCCTTGAGCTTTGAGTTTTTCAGCTGCATTGTAGGCTGCTTCATTCCAAGAATCATCGTTAGCAGGGCCACCCAAAACAATTGCTAACCGAGGCTTTGTGCTGTCGGCGGTAGGACTCGCCTGTGTTTCTGTTGTGGGTGCTGGGGATTGAGAGGTTTGCTGTTGAGTACAACTAGCTATCAGCGTCAGGGGAATTATTAAAGATAAACTGCCAAGAATTTGTCTAATTTGTTTTAGTTGCATTAAAGGTATCATTGATTGCCCGATTGTACTGCCCAAATCCACTGGTGTTAGCTTGACAAAGTGCAGCATTTATAATTGTATGCCAGGTTACAAAAATTGCGATTGCTAGCATCTATAGCAATTCAACGGTTGGGTGCAATACATCTGTAGGGAAATGGCAATGCAGGTGCTAACCCTTCAGATCCCCGGCTTCTTAAAGAAGTTGGGGATCTCGCCTTCACAAATCATTTAGGACTGCTAAATATCGCCTCTCTACAACTTTTCACTTTCTTTAGTAGGTTGCTTGTAATCTACTCAGGAGATAGTCTCCTGCTGAAATGGGTGGATAAAGTGGGGGACGATTTTCTCCTTGACAACTCTCAATACAGGCAATTTCCGCGTCGTTGTTGGGATGGCAGAAAAAAGCAACGGAATAACGCGATCGCTTGACTCTATCATCGCTGGGAACCATTACCCGATGCTTGGTGGAGCAAAATTCGTGATTCGTCCACTGTTGCATCAAATCCCCTGTATTCACGACAACAGTACCCGGAATGTAGGGTGCAGCGATCCATTCGCCATCAGCAGTGCGAACTTCTAAACCGCCGACTTCATCTTGAAATAGTAAGGTGAAACTGCCATAGTCGGAATGTTCGCCAGCACGCACTTGTCCGGGTTTGACTACTTGCTCCAGTGGGGGATAATGAAGTAGCCTTAGAGTATAATTTTGCTCTTCGTGCTTGTCAGCGAAGAAGGACTCTGGTAATTCGAGAGCGATCGCAAATGCTTGGCATATTTTATCAGCAGCTTCAGCACAAGCTTGATAAAATTCCAAAACCGTCTGGCGAAACTTGTCTTCTCCAACAGGCCACTGATTCATAATTAAAGAAGACTTATCCTGCTTTGAAATTTCTTCAGGATTAACTTCTTTCCCTACATTAAATGCTTCTTTCAAATCTCCTGGCTTATCCGGATTGAGGCGTTCTCGCTCTACACCAACATAACCGCGGTTGCTGAATTTATCAACCCACGCCAGTTTATTTTTTACATCAAATGGTAAATCAAAAAACAATTTAGTTTGAGCAAACAAATTGTTTATTAACGTTGCTGGTATTCCCGGATTTAGGTACATAAATCCGATTTCATGGCAAGCATGATAAATCTGTCTAGCAACAGCTTGCCGCGCTTCGGCATCACCGCTGAGAAAAGGTTCAAAATCAATGATAGGAATATCAACCAATGTTTTCGTCATCGTTTTATTGTCTTGCAGATATGATAATATACGTCTAGCGCAGGCGAATTAGAGATTATACAGCCGCGTCCAATCGCAATAATGGTTGCAAAAACTCTAACTTCAAAAATCAATAAATTGCCTTTTTTGACGAAGATTGGGGAATAATCTTGCTCAGAACAAAGTAGAGAATTACCGCCGTAATAATGCCGTTAACAGGCTTAACTCCCGGCGCAATGTATGCGATCGCACTGGCTAACACATAAGCAATAATCCCAGCCCAATTAAACGCGGGTTGCCGTTCTTCTAAAGATGGAAACTCACCCTGATGACGCAACCAATAATCTGCCATCACCACACCGCCAATTGGAGGAATGAAGGTTCCGAGTAGAATTAGGTAAGGAATTAGCATATTATAAATACCACCCCAAGCCAAAACTAGCGCCACTGTCGCACCACCCAATACGAAAGCAGTCCGCTTGTTGGTGCGAAACATATGAGCGCCTGCTACTGAAAAAGCATAAATAGTATTATCTTGAGTTGTCCACATATTCAAAAACAACAGCACTAAACCCCAAAATAATAATCCTTGCAGTGCCATTACTTGTACAATATCTTCGTTGCCGTAAACCAATGCGCCGAAGGCACCACAAAAGATTAAAAAGCCATTAGCAAAGAAGAAAGCTGCTAGAGTGCTAATTGCGGCTGTTTTACCATTTTTAGCGAAGCGACTCCAGTTAGTTGCTTGAGTTCCGCCTGAGACAAAGGTGCCGACAATAATTGTTAAAGCTTCGCCAATTCCTAGCTGTTTTGATGGCACAATAGCTTGCAAACCATCATAACCGCCGGCTTTACCGAGTGCGATCACTAAACTCCAAAACATCAAAATCAGCATCGCGGGAACAGCTATGCGTGAAAGCCAATCCATCGCCCGATAACCAATATAAGCGGTGGAACAGAAAAAATAGGTGAAAAATAGGATAATTAACCAGTTCCATCCTGTCGGAATTCCTAACAGCTTATTTGCTAACTCCGCCATTAGCGCCGAACCCCACGCATACCAGCCAATTTGCGTAAATCCTAAGATAAAATCTACCCAGCGGGAACCAATGCTACCAAAACTAAAACGTGCCATCAGAACTGTAGAAAGTCCCGTATTGGCAGCAATGTAACTGAGTGCGGCGGCGTAGACACCAAGAATTAAGTTACCGATGATAATCAAGCCTACTAAATCGGGAAAAAAGCGGTAGGCGGGGCCAACTAAACCCCCGGCGAATAAAGTCCCCGAATATAGTGTAAAACCCATCAGCAGGGGAGCCAACGACCAAAAAGATTTACGCGCCTCTAGGGGAACGGCGCTTAGGGGATAATCTTCATTGGCTTGCGATTGTACTAACTCTGGTTCTGAGGTGGTACTCATACAACTAATAGGTAATGCTTAATTAAGTTATTTTGAAGGCGATCGCGCAGCCGATCCGTATCCTAGTTAACTTCAGCAGTCTCTGACACGGTTAAATGTATATCAGAATACCATCTGTAACTACAGAAGTATTAATTTAACTACATCAATGCTTATTTTGTCTTAACTCAGTTAAATAATGGTGACATACACGATTTTGTTTTAGTGCAATACTCAAGTTCCTAAATCTTAGACGCGATCGCTACCAGCTCAGTAGGAGGAAAAAACATGGCTTTCAGGTATAATCGGCGTGACTTTCTCATTTATGGTTCAGCTACTTTTGGCACCAGCTTACTGCTGAAAGCTTGTAGCGCTAATCAAAATTCCACAACACCGACAGCAGAAAATTCTGCCGTTGTGGATAATGTTAAAAATTTCAAGACAGCTATTGTACTGCCAGGAATTATCACTGATAAAGCTTGGAACCAAACAGGTTATCAAGGTGTGACAACTGCTAAGGAGAAACTAGGAGTTGAAACCGCTTATGTTGAGAAAGTAGAACAAGCAGATCAGGCAGAAGCTTTATCAGATTTTGCGCGACGCGGCTACAACTTAGTATATGCTCATGGCGGACAATTTGATGCGGCAATTCAACAGGTAGCACCACAATTTCCCAAGACCTTTTTTGTGGGTGTCAATGGTGCGGTGACAGGGGCAAATATGGCATCTTTGCGGATAGATCACCTGCAAGCAAGTTATTTGTGCGGCATCCTGGGAGCCTCGATGTCAAAATCAAATAAAATGGCTTATCTTGCTGCCCAATCTTTTCAAGCAACTGATGAAGAATTGCGGGGATTTGAGTTAGGTGCAAAGTCGGTTAAGCCTGATATTAAAGTAGCTGCAAGTTATACAGGTGACTGGAACGATGCTGCTAAGGCGAAGGAAGCAACGTTGGCGTTAATTTCTTCTGGGGTGGATGTAATTTATCAGTGGTTGGATAATGCTTCGCCAGCGGTGTTGCAAACTGCTGCTGAGAAGGGAGTTTACACCTTTGGCAATACAGCGGATCAGTTGGAGGTTGCGCCGAAGTCGGTGTTAACCAGTGCGGTGAAGCGAATTGATTTAGCGATCGCATACTTAGCCGATCTCGCTGTAAAAGGTAATCTCAAAGGGGAAATTTACACTCTTGGTTTGGAAAAACCGGATATTCTTTATATTGGGAAATACAATGAGGCAGTATCAACAGATTTGCAGCAGAAAGTAGTCCAAACAAAAGATGCAATTTTAACTAAAAAAGTTACGTTTGAAGCTTGCAAAAATGGGGGGAAAGATACTCGTTGCGTGAAACAAGCGTAATATAGATGTCAGGGCGAATATAACTCGCGGCTAAACATTTTCTCGTTCCCAGATGGCGGACTGGGAACGCATATATAAGAGGCTCTGCCTTTCGTTCTATACTGAAGGCTGGAGTCTGCTGAAAGCATTACTAGGCGGCAGCCCAGTGACGAGGAAAAAATGACTTATTTACGCCTTGATGGCATTACAAAACGTTTTGGCAATTTTATTGCTAATGATAACATTAGCGTGAATGTTAATCGCGGTTCTATTCATGCGTTACTGGGGGAAAACGGCGCAGGTAAAACTACTTTGATGAATATCCTTTGCGGACTTTATCAGCCTGATTCCGGGGATATTTACCTGCAAGACAAGTTAGTAAAGATTGACTCTGCAAGCGCTGCAATCGCGCACGGTATTGGGATGATTCACCAGCATTTTATGTTAGTGCCGCAGTTGACAGTAACAGAAAATATTATACTGGGAACCAAGTTTGATTGGCGGTTGGATTTAAAGAAAAAAAGTCAAGCGATCGCGCAAATGTCTCGCTTTTACAATCTTGATGTAAATCCCTCAGCCAAAGTCGGAGATTTACCTGTAGGAGTTCAGCAGCGGGTTGAAATTCTTAAAGCACTTTACCGCCAAGCAAAACTGCTGATTTTAGATGAACCAACTGCGGTACTAACGCCGCCAGAGGTGAGAGTTTTAGCTGCTATTTTGCGTCAGTTGGCAACCGATGGACGCACGATTATTTTTATCAGTCACAAATTAGAAGAGGTAATTAATCTTTGCGATACTGTCACCGTGTTGCGGCGGGGTGCGGTGGTGGCGACAACAACAACCTCAGATACCAACAGTCAGGAATTAGCCCGATTGATGGTAGGTAGAGAGGTCTTATTTAAAGTTGATAAATCCGCGCGTGATTCTGGCGAAGTGGTGTTAGAAGTTGAAAATTTACAGGTGCAGGATGAGCGGAATTTTCCGGTTGTAAAAGATGTATCTTTTCAACTTCGTGCGGGCGAAATTCTGGGAGTTGCTGGCGTTGATGGGAATGGACAGAGGGAATTGGCGGATGCGATCGCTTCTTTGCGTGCTATTACTTCGGGTAGAATAACGAACTACTCTTTAGACGCAAAGAACGCCAAGGAAAGACGGGGAAAAAGAATTACAGCTTATATTCCAGAGGATAGGCAGAAAATGGGCTTGGTGATGGGGTTTAGTATTGCCAAAAATCTCATTCTTAAGACTTTTAAATTTCTGCCGTTTTGTCGTCGCTGGTTTCTCCAGTATGAGGCGATTAATCATCGTGCTATGGAGGCGATGCAAAATTTTGATATCCGGGGCGAAAATTACTCTATTAAAGTTAGTCAATTGTCGGGAGGAAATCAACAAAAAGTAGTTTTGGCACGAGAACTTTCTGGTAAACCAAGTTTAATTGTGGCCATGCAACCTACACGCGGGTTGGATGTGGGCGCGACTGAATATGTGCAGCAACGCTTGTTAGCTGAACGAGAACGAGGTGCGGCAATTCTCTATATTTCAACAGAGTTAGAAGAAATTATGGCGATGAGCGATCGCATTGCTATTATGTATGAAGGCCAATTTGTTGATATCTTAGATGCTGCTACTTGCACGATTGAACAAGTTGGTTACTTAATGACTGGTGGTAATTTAAAAGGTATTTCTAGATAAATTTTTCAATAGATTAGTGGATATGCAAATTATGAGCTTTCTATCTTACGTTCCTCATCGGCGTTTGCCGAGTGCCGAAAATTTTTAGGCGGGTTTTCTCGGTTGGATATATAGAACCCATTTGACATCTAAGTTTGATATCTAAGAAGGTGCTGCAAGCCTCTTAATCATCAAGCGAATAAAACAAAGATTAACCTTGGCAGTCGCATTAGTTAAAGTTCT
>NZ_JACJOY010000087.1:0-21981 GCF_014695815.1 Trichocoleus sp. FACHB-6 | reverse complement strand
ACTGCACCAGAGATGATGTTGTTTCCGTACATCAGTGAACCTGCAACTGGTTCGCGGATACCGTCGATGTCCACTGGGGGAGCGGCGATGAAGGCGATGATGAAGCAGATGGTTGCGGATAGCAGGGTGGGGATCATCAGAACGCCGAACCAGCCTACATAAAGGCGGTTGTCGGTCGATGTAACCCATTCGCAGAAGCGCTGCCATACGTTGGCGCTGGAGCGCTGTTGGATGGTTATGGTCATGGTTTGAATGATTGCGGGAATGAATGTTTTAGGTTGATGTACTTATAGTAGAGTGACTTTTAAGTTTTGTAAAGAAGTTTGTAAAAAATTTTTATTTTTATCCCTGTGGGAGCGAAAAGCCGTAAAGTTCCGTATCTTGGTCAGAGTGGTGGCTGTTAGTGGTAAGAGTGACAACAGGCAGCGTCAAGTGGGTAAGCTGATTGTGCTGGAAGCGATCGCCCACAACAAAAAACACCTATGAACTTTTTCGATAAGCTACTTCAAGCAATTGAACGCAATCAAACCTTACTGTACGTAACACTCGACCCAGAAGCGGAGAACCAGAACAAAACCCTGAGTGACATCTCCGACAGGCTACATCTGATCACCGAAACCGCCAATTATGTCTGTGCATATAAATTAACTCTTGGCTTTTATCAGGCGCTTGGCATCCCTGGCTTAGAACTACTCCAGCAAACCTTAGCAGCCATCCCCGGTGACATCCCGGTAATTTTGGACGCTAAACACAGCGACATCAACACCAGTACAGTATTTGCCGAAACTGTATTTGAAAAATGGCAGGTTGATGCTTGTACGTTGTCGCCTTACGCCGGACTGGACATGGCGGCACCTTTTTTGGTTTATCCAGGCAAAGCAGTCTTTGTCGAGTGCTACACTGGCAATCCCTCAGCCGCCGTCTTGCAAGAATATCCAAGCATCGGGCGACCTTTTTATTTGCATCTGGTGAAAGAAACCAAAAACTGGGGAACGCCAGAACAACTGGGACTAGAAGTAAGCGGGGCGATCCCAGAAATTTTAGGTCGCATCCGCACCGCCGCCCCAGAACGTCTCATCTTACTGCAAGGATGGTCAGAAGACCAAAACTTAGAGCAAATTTTAGCGGCTGGCTTAAACGCCTATGGAGACGGGTTACTCCTTCCAGTTCCCCCAAATTTATTAACCACCGAACATCTAGCCGAAGCCGTCCAATCCTTACGCGACACGGTGAATAACCAGCGTCTAAAAATTGTACAAGAAAGCCCCACCTGTGACCTGTGGCTTCCGGATGTCTGCTTCCTACAGCCTTCTCCCCACCGAGACACGATTTTGCAACTTTACGATATTGGCTGTATTGTGTTTGGCGATCATGTGCAAGCGTCTGGAGCTATTTTTCCCTACTACATCGACCTTCGCAAAATTATCTCCCAACCGCAAATTTTTCATCAAATTTTAAGTGCCTACTCGGAAATTCTTAAAAACTTGCACTTTGACAGAATTGCCGGAATTCCTTATGGTTCATTGCCAACTGCTACGGGGTTAGCCCTACGTTTAGATCGTCCGATGATTTTCCCACGGAAGGAAGTGAAATCTCACGGTACTAAACGGGTAATAGAAGGGCATTTTCAGCCTGGAGATAAAATCGTGGTGGTGGATGATATTCTCATCAGTGGCAAAAGTGTAATGCAAGGGGCGGAAAAGTTAAAAGATGCTGGATTAAATGTAGAAGATATTGTGGTTTTAATAGACCATGAAAAGGGCGTTAAAGAGAGGCTGCGGGAAAATGGCTATCAGGGTCATGCTGTCCTAACAATTTCGGAAATTGCCGAAACTTTATATCAATCTGGTCGCATTAATTCTGAGCAATTCCAAGTTTTAAGTCATTAGTCAGTTAGAAGACGAGGGAGCATCTTAGCTTTTGCAAATATACACCCGCAAGCTGGAAGCGTCGATGCTCCATAAACAAAGCCCGCTTTGGTCATGGGAATTGATGCGCTCTATTTTTCGGCAAGCTAGAGCATACATCCTGCAAATTTAGAATGAAATAGCTCAAAAGTGTTGGTAGCAAATGATCAGAGGTTGGATTTCTTGCGTCAATCCAAGCATAGCGATCGCATCTTAGATGGAAAATCGCTCTATTTTTGATGTAAAACAAGGGAGTATGGGAAGTGATTATTTGCATACCCCCTTGAAGCTTTGTAAGTGTTTGGCAAATTTTTTGGAGCTACTTTTACTTACAAAGCAATAGCAACGCCCCTGTTAGGACTGTGTTTGTTGACGACGTTGCCGCCATTGCTGACGCAATTGTTCAAGTTGTTGTTTTTGGTCAGCAGTCAACAGTGCTTCCATCTGGCTCTTGGTACTCTGGCGAACCGCTTGGAGTCTTGATTTTTGGTCTTCACTCAAGTTCAAATTAGGTCTTTGCCGTTGCTCTTTAGCAAGGCGCATTTGTTCCTTTTGCGCCGGGGTGAAAATGGCATCCATTTGCTGCCGCGTAGACTCTTTAATTTGCTGCATTTGTGCTTTTTGAGCATCAGTCAAATTCAGTTGGTTGTACTTCATTCCTACGCCACCAGCCCGACCAGGGCCAGCAAAAGCAACGTTGGTGAAAGCAGGAATCATTGGGGAAGCAGCAAGCATCAACGCGATCGCTCCTGGCAAGAAGAACAAAGGTTTCATCTTCATAAAAATGGAAATTCCAGGTTGTTAGTGTGCAGCAACAACGGATCCGAATGTTGTATTACCTTAGACCGGGCAAGGGTGAAGATGGTTCAGTCTTGATTAAAACTCATCGTGTCGAATTTGCCACATATCTCAGATGTATCGCCTATAGCCTTTACTACGCAATGAAATGGGGAGTTGAGATATTCTCAGATAATGCCTCTGCTGCAAGTTTGGCAAGCATATCCTGAGACTGTGAAACGCATCTTGTTGGGTTTCATGGAAGTTGCATGGCTCTTGCGATCGCCTGTTCAAGTAGCTTGGTGATGGTTGTTGCAACAGGGTTGTTAGGTTCGCGCCTGCCACGATGCGAGGCTCTCGCCGACTGTGAAAAATTGCTGTCACAATTACCCGACTCGATACAATCCGATAATACACAGCGTAGGGAAAGCGTTGCACCACCGCTCGTCGCACATCACGATATACAACTGCATAGGACTCTGGCATTTGACAAATGCGATTTAGCATCTCGTCCACACAGGCTAAAAATTCGTCACCAAGCCCCTGTTGTTGACTCTCGTACCAACTGTACGCCTCATCGAGTTCATCACCAACTTCTGGACGAAATACCAGTGCATAATTCATCGCTGTCTCTTAATCGATGCTTTGATTTCTTCCCAAGTCAGTACATTGTCTGGATTCTTTTCATAGTCATCGATCCGATAATCAAGTTCCCGCTTTTGTGGTTGTGGCTCTGTCAAATCAGGGTAAGCTTGCTCAGCTGCAATACTGTCCCAAATTGCTTGCACAAGATGAATTCTCTCTTCAATGCTGAGGGCTGCAATTTCATTCAACGTAGCTGTGATGTCCATGCTGAGCAACCTAAATGAAACAGTCGGCGGTCTACCTCAAATATAGCGGACAGGGTTTTGCCTATGATGCGATCGCCCTTCGGGTAGTGGTAAAGTGCGATCGCTGTTTTACCCGATCATCTCCACTGTATTTGGACACTGCCTGAAGGGGATGCTAACTTTTCGACTCGTTGGCGACTGAGCAAGAGTTAATTTAGCCGTCGTTGCCCTGAACAGTACAAACAATATCGCTCGGCATCCTGTTTAAGCAAAGGTGAGCTTGCGATCGCACTAACAGACTACCGGCGATGAGATCCATACGTAGGGGAGTTAGCTAGAAAGAGTCGAGGAAAGCTGTCCAGTTAGCCACTGCTTCCCCGAATTCTTGGTATCTGTCATCAGGATAATCAGACTGCGATTCTGCGAAGGCTTCGTAATCAGCTTGCCATTCTTCATCTGTTTTAGACTCAATCCCTTTAAAGTGTTCCTGTAATTTTTCCCAACCTTCTCTACTAACATCTCCCAATAGTTTCCTCAAGCGTTGATCAATAGGAAATCCTTTCTCTATGATTGAGTCTTCTAACATTCCAGTATCCAAACTGTCGGCGTAGTAGGGATCAGGATCATTTGTTATGAAATCAATAACTGATCTCCCCCAGAAGTTTTCTACTAAGGGATCTAACACTTCGAGAGAATAACTCAGTGTTAGCTTATCCAGCGCCTTTGCATTCGTCATTGAAAAGTGAATAATTTGGTTTCTCAATCTACCGAATGCACGGTACTGATCAAGCTGCTTAATCTTGATTCCTGTAGTTGCCCATAGCTGATCGGGCAATTCCTTATAGGATAGGGTGCGCCCGCCTTCTAGTAAATCAATCAGCGTGAGAGCATCCTTAGTGGAGTTCGGCTTGGGCAGTTTGGAAAAGATTAACAGCGGGTGTTCTTGAGCTATTCGAGCCTTTAACAGGATCTCTGCCGCATGAGCTGCATGTACCACACACATCGGCGTCTTACTTTCCAAAGCTTCCATAAAGGCATCACGAAAAAGGAGCATCCCCGTTCGCCTCATATTGCGGGGGACATCCTTCATAGAAGCTTGATCCATATTCCTGTGGTAGCTGAAAGACGACTGTTGTCAGACCAGTTTAGCAGCTGGTATTCATCTGTGCCCAAAGCGATCGCACCCTCACTCCACACCTCGGAGCCACCAGTAAAGTAAAATTTTCTTTACATCCCGCATCTGCAACCCTATTACACCCCATGCTTTGCGACTACCTGGTACAAATCCTGACTGCTGTGTCTACGATGTCGCCCAAGAAATCTCCCTAGAATACGCCCCAAACCTCTCCACACGACTTAATAACAAACTCCTGCTCAAGCGGGAGGATATGCAATCAGTCTTCTCCTTCAAGCTGGGGGGTGCTTACAATAAGATGATGTACCTGCCAACTGTTAAAGCGATCAGTTAGAGTGTCTCACCACTACTTGCTTGAGGCATCGCTTCAATAAGTGCCCGAAGCACCTTGTTTACTGACTCCGGTGTTGAGAAAACCTCGGCAACATCCTCATCCAAAACAACGACTGTTAGCTTTGGCTTTCCACTACGATTTGCAAAATGGTTAGGCTTTGCTTTTTTGTAATCGAAGCGGTACTCTAGCAAAAGCTCATCTTCAGAGTTTGAAGGTTGCTCATTAGGCGTTTTGTTCATAATCTTCACGCTCCCTGCAAATTGACCACAGATCCCCGACTTCTCTAAGAAGTCGGGGATCTCATCTCCCAGGCTACTCGTCCAGCAGCAGTCGTTTGAAACCCATGCTATTAGGCAATTTACAATCTGTTAAAAACTGCTGATAAGCTAATTCTCCATCAATTTGCGCTCTGATACACTCTGTTTTGGGTAGCGTTCCTTTCCGTAATCCAGCATATTCCAAGTAACTGGAAAACTCCCATTCTCCAGCCTTCTGCACCAGTCCTGCTTTCACCGGATTAAGATGAATATAACGTGAGAGATTGACCAGATAATCGGTTCGGTCAACGTGGATACTTTGAAACCGCCCCTGAAATAATACCCCAACCCGATTGAACCGCTGATTCATGGCTTTTGTGTAGGAGAGTGAGAGGGATTTCATTGCATCAGACAGGGTTTCATCTGTTAGATAAAATAAGAAATGGTAATGATTTGGCATAAGACAGTAAGCAACAACATCTACTCCGTTGCTTGTGAGATGTTGCCTCACTAATCGCAGAAAATAAAGATAGTTTTCACGCTCGAAAAAAATCGCTTGGTGATTGTTACCCCGATTGTAGATATGGTAAAAGTTCCCAATTTGTAGTCGAATCCGTCTTTGGGGCATGGGTACGAGTTACAGAACGTCTTTAGTAGTGTTCCCTCAGATCCCCGACTTCTTAAAGAAGTCGGGGATCTCAACCCATCGATAAAGTAAAATTGTCTTCCATCCGCCATCTGCCACCCCCTTCACCCCATGCTCTGCGACTACCTGGTACAAATCCTGACGGCTCGTGTCTACGATGTCGCCCAAGAAACCCCCTTAGAATACGCCCCAAACCTCTCCGCACGGCTGAATAACAAACTTCTGCTCAAACGGGAGGATATGCAGTCAGTCTTCTCCTTCAAGCTGCGGGGCGCTTATAACAAGATGGCGCACCTGTCGCCAGATATGCTGGCGCAGGGTGTCATTGCCGCATCCGCTGGAAACCATGCCCAAGGCGTCGCCCTGGCTGCGCGTCAGTTGGGAACGCGATCGCTTATCGTCATGCCAGTCACCACGCCTCAAGTCAAGGTAGATGCCGTTAAAGCGCGAGGGGGAGAAGTGGTGTTGCATGGGGATACTTACGACGATGCTTATGCTTTTGCCCGTCAGATGGAAGCGGAAAAAGGCTTAACTTTTATTCACCCCTTTGACGATCCGCACGTAATTGCTGGACAGGGAACGATTGGGATGGAAATTCTGCGGCAATGTCAGCAACCCATTCATGCTATTTTTGTGGCGATTGGGGGAGGCGGATTAATTTCTGGGATTGCGGCGTATGTGAAACGGTTGCGTCCCGATATTAAGATTATTGGCGTTGAACCCGTCGATGCCGATGCCATGTCTCAATCCCTGAAAGCCGGGAAACGGGTGCGCTTGTCGAATGTGGGTTTATTTGCCGATGGGGTTGCAGTACGGGAAGTCGGGGAAGAAACCTTCCGGCTGTGTCAAGAGTACGTCGATGAAATCATTTTAGTGGATACGGATGACACTTGTGCCGCAATTAAAGACGTGTTTGAGGATACGCGATCGATTTTAGAACCAGCGGGTGCATTAGCGATCGCAGGCGCTAAAGCCTACGTCGAACGAGAGCAAATTGAAGGACAAACGTTAGTTGCCGTTGCCTGCGGTGCTAACATGAACTTCGATCGCCTCCGCTTTGTCGCAGAACGAGCAGAATTTGGCGAACGCCGCGAAGCCATTTATGCCGTCACCATTCCTGAAGAACCCGGTAGTCTCCGCAAGTTTTGCGAATGTCTTGGCAAACGCAATCTTACTGAATTTAGCTATCGCATTGCCGATGAAAAAGAAGCCCATATTTTTGTCGGCGTGCAAATTCAAAACCGTGCCGATGCTGCAAAGATGGCAGAAAGTTTTGAAGCTTGCGGGTTCAAAACTCTTGACTTAACCGATGACGAACTGACAAAACTGCACTTACGTCACATGGTTGGCGGACGTTCTCCCCTCGCTTGCGATGAATTGCTTTATCGCTTCGAGTTTCCCGAACGTCCCGGCGCATTAATGAAGTTCGTCGGTTCTATGAGTCCAAACTGGAATATTAGTATGTTCCACTACCGCAACAATGGCGCAGACTACGGGCGAATCGTTGTAGGGATGCAAGTACCTCCTCACGAAATGCAAGAGTGGCAGGCATTTCTCGATACCCTCGGCTATCGTTATTGGGATGAAAGTAAGAATCCCGCCTACAAGTTATTTTTGGGGCAAGAAAATTGTACGCCGCCTTTGTCATATCGTTAGCAAACTGAGGCTTTGAGCGACAAGGAAATAGCTCGAAGGCAAGAAAATAGAAAACCTATAGCGATCGCTACTTTATTGCCTTCAGTACGCGAAATGCAAGCGAACCAACTCATGAGCAAAACAGTTTTGATTACGAGTGCATTTAGTGGAATTGGGAAGGCAGCCGCCCAACTTTTCGCGCCACAAGGTTGGAATGTTGTGGCAAAAGCGCGCTCGCTCGAACAAGTACCAGACTTAGCACAATTAGAGCGCGTTGCTGTCTTGGGTTTGGACGTTACTGACACCTCATCAATTCATGATGCGGTGGAGACAGCCAGTTGAGATAGAAAAGAAGCCAGCATTGCTCGATAGACTAGGCGATCGCTTTCTTGATTCTTGCTGCCGATTGCGCTTCTAGCCCCTATACTGACGAGCATAAACATTACAGATTGGGCAAATAGAAGGACAAGAGAAATTCTATGGAACCGAATGCAGAAGCGGATTCACTCAAGCGAGTGTTTGGATTGCCGACGCTGGTGATTTACGGGGTTGGTGATATTCTCGGTGCCGGAATATATGCAGTGATCGGAAAAATTGCTGGACTTTCCGGCTCTTTGGTTTGGGCTTCTTTCCTGACATCCATGACTGTTGCGGCACTCACCGCTTTAAGCTACGCCGAACTTGGCAACCGAGTTCCACAAAGCGGAGGAGTCGCCAGTTTCATCCACAGAGCATTTCGCAGGGATTGGCTGTCAATCTTGGTAGGCTGGTTGATGTTTTGTACCTGCCTGGTTTCGATGGCGACTCTCTCAAAAGCGTTTGCAGGCTATCTCAACGCTTTTGCTCCAGCAATTCCACCTTGGTTGATTATCCTGGCGCTATTTGCAGGTCTTGCATTTGTTAATTTTAGGGGAATGCAGGAGTCCTCAGCCCTGAATATTTTTTGCACGGCTCTTGAAGTTTCAGGTCTTCTGATTGTTATCTTTGTTGCCACCCTTTTCCTCATCGGAAACCCAGCAGGCGCGGCGAATTCTGTTCCCAGTCCCGTCCCCAACGCGCCAGCCATTGGTTGGATAGCGGTCGTTCAGGGAGCGGCACTCGCCTTCTACGCCTTCATTGGGTTTGAGGATATTGTCAATGTTTCCGAGGAAGTGAAAAATCCCCAGCGCAATGTTCCCAGAGCGATTCTGCTTTCCCTAGGAATTGCAGGTGTCGTTTATGTTCTCGTCTCCTGGCTTGCCGTTCAGGTACTCAGTTCGGCGGAACTTGCCGCCTCGAACGCTCCTCTTCTCGATGTGGTTCGGCGATCGCAGCCAAATTTTCCAGCAGTCATCTTTTCACTGATTGCGCTGTTCGCCGTTCTCAATACTGCTTTGCTGAATTTTGTCACGGCATCGCGGCTGCTTTACGGAATGTCGCGGGAAGGACTGCTTCCAGCTTGGTTAGGAAAATTACATCCACGCCGAGCAACTCCCTATCGAACGCTGGTTGTGATTCTGCCACTGGTGATTTTTCTCGCGCTGTCAGGTACACTTCAATTCCTAGCTGGAACAACCGCAACCTTGATTCTGGCAATGTTCTCTCTTGTCAACCTTTCACTGCTAGTCATTAAACGACAAGAACCCCGAACCACTGGGTTTCAGGTTCCTGCTGCGATTCCGGCTTTAGCACTAATTTCCAACTTAGTTCTGATTGCCTTTGCCTCTCGTGAAAGTCACATTTTGGCGTTAGTGTTTACAGGTTTAGGAATTCTGATCATTTTAATTCGCAATGCTCTTAGCAAACGATTGCCAAGCTCTTAACTTTAAATGCTGACTGTAGATGCGAATTCTACCTGATGAATGTGCGCCACGACCGCTGACACTCCTGCTGTTCGTGGCGCGATCGCTTCATTAAACCCAAGCACTCAGAAGCGTCTTCATTCACAGCTGTTATTTTCTGGCTGCTGGCTGACAGGACAAGCGATCGCCCCTCTAGGTTAAGGGTTTATTATGGGAAAAACGTTAGTACAGCTTTACCCATAAGTTACTTTAGCGCTAATAAATTTATTAGCGCTCGCCCTCATCTATGAAATTTTGAAATAACCAGAAATTTTAGCAGGCGCTACTTGCTGTAGCGATCGCATTATGGTGAAAAAGAATGCAGCCTTTGTCTATTATTCAATCTGTTGTAGTTGATAATTCCCTTCACTGTCGTTGTCCAGGTTAAATGGCTTGATTTGCAAGTTTCTCCCTCAGTTTCCGTAAAATTGGGATTTCCTTATATTGGTCAGGACGAATTGTATCCCAGTCTAGCCCTGCTGGTCGTGGATAAGTTGTATTTGTTGCGATTGCCTCATCAGCAGTAACAATCCAATCCAGCCCCCAATCGTGAGGTTGCATTGGCAAACGTTCTTCAACAATTTGCAACGTATGCACCGTTGTCACAATTGGAGTATCCGACTGCACTAATCCAAATTCTTTTAACATCGCAAGTTCCAAATCTGCAAATCCTGCCCCTTTACCAGCTCTACCCCCATTGCGCGTTACCGCCACACAACCCACCATAACTAAATCGATAGGCTGCATCTCTTCAAAAGTTACCAATCGCCCATAAGTTAGCGCCTTCCGCGCGATCGCACCTTCTTCAAGCGGGATGTTGCGCTGCTGCAAATCCTCAGCCGTCAATTCAACAAAGCAGCGAGTATTCGTTAAGCGGGGTACAGCCATGTATAAGCGTTTTCCATCTTTTAAAGCACGCGATCGCACCGGAATTTGCGGTGAATCCGGATTGCACTTAATTGCTTTTGATTGTTGCCAAATTGGTAAATCTGCTAACTGTTCAGCCGCTTTTTGGGAACCGACAAAGTTAGGAATGTGACCTTGCGGATCTCCGATAGCTAGCCCCTTTTGCTTCAGCAACGACCAAATATCAGCCCTTAGATTGTCCTTATCGGCATGATAACCGCTCCAAGTTGTCTTGATATTATTTGACATCAGCGATCGCTAATTTGTTATCTTAACAAGTCCTTATGGAAGATAGACTGGGATAGCAAGCGACTTAGCTTGGCTCATCCCAAAACTTGCAATATCAACGCTAACATTTATCAAGCCACTTTTTGCTAACCCACTTTGATTCAGGACATACTCAATGGCTACCAGAGAAGAAATCCTCCTAAACTTTGATCCTAGCGGTATTGGTGTCGATAACGGTAATCTCTTAGGACTTCCATTTGACTACGATTCTGCCAATATTATTGTGTTTGGCATTCCCTGGGAAGTGACTGTTTCCTATGGCTCCGGCACAGCTTTTGGACCAAATGCAGTTTTAGAATCCTCTCGTCAACTGGATTTGTATGACTTTGACAATCCAGAAGGCTGGAAGAAAGGTATTTTCATGGTAGAAATTTCCAAAGATATCCAGCAGAAAAATGAGGTTTTGAGGCAGGATGCGGCTCGAATTATTGAGCATATGGAACAAGGGAAGCGTGTCGAAGACGAACCCGACCTCACGCAAGTCTTAAAAAGGGTTAATCAAGAGTGTCAAGCTGTCAATCAATGGCTGTTTGAACAGGCTCAAGCTGCTATAAAACAGGGTAAAAAGGTTGCAGCAATTGGAGGAGATCACAGCGTACCTCTGGGAGCTATTCAGGCATTGGCAGAAAGTTACCCGGAATTCGGAATTTTACACATCGATGCTCACGCGGATTTACGCGATGCTTACGAGGGTTTCGAGTTTTCTCATGCCTCAATTATGTTTAATGCGCTGAAATTGCCCCAAATATCGAAGTTAGTTCAAGTGGGCATTCGCGATATTTCTCAAGATGAAGTTAATCTGATTCAACAGTCTGGAGGGCGAGTTTCTGCTTACTACGATCCTCAGTTAAAACAAAAGCTTTATGCTGGAGTTTCCTGGTTAGAAATTTGCAAACAAATCGTTGCAGAATTACCGCAGAATGTTTACATCAGTTTCGATGTCGATGGATTAGACCCCAAACTGTGCCCGAATACAGGAACTCCGGTTCCTGGAGGTCTAGAACTAGAGCAAACCTTTTTCTTGTTCCGCGAAGTTGTCAATAGCGGCAGACAGATTATTGGGTTTGATGTATGCGAAGTGGGGAATAGTGAGTGGGATGGTAACGTTGGGGCTAGAGCAGTTTATAAACTCTGCAATCTGATGACATTATCAGAGCAAAACCTTTCCTAGCGATTGAGAAAATAACAATAAGTGATGCAGGCACAAAATCTATCTTAAAAGATGCGATCGCGCTTACAAAAAGCGCGATCGCTTCATTCAACCCAAGCACTCAGAAGCGTCTTCACTCACAGATGTTATTCCCTGGCTGCTGGTTGACAGGATAAGCGATCGCTCCTAATCGTCTAACTACTATCTTGCCACCTCCGTGCAGAGTGACTATTCTTGACTTGGGTTGCATCTGTACCTAATCAAGCATCTGGGAACATATGTGAAAAGTTTCGGTTTAATCATCCTCCAAGGGCTGATAGACAGAAAATTTCCGTCTATCTCCCCCAACAAGGGTGTTATCTCGTTAGTTCATGTGGTTATCCAGCAGTCACACGGATGTCGTTTCATAACGCAATATTACACAATAGGATAAATTTGCCTGCTGAGTTATTCTTTACACCCTCAACCCTGCAACTATGTCAGACGAATCTCAACGTAATTCTGTTTTCAATGCCGCCGCTAACTCAAAAGTCTATCACGCTCAATTAAACGACATCGGAAAGTACACTCCAGAAAAGTTGGGACATTTGCAGAGAGGTGGAATACGCAGTGGAGCAGGACGAACCGAGGCTCAAACACAACAGATGCTTGACAAAATCCCGCCGTCTCAAAGAGCAGATGTTGATGGTCAATCTGCTGCTGCTAAAGTCAAAGAGTATCTTGCAGATAAAGATGCTAGTCACATAACACCACACAGTAAAGGTGGTTCAAGTCATTCAAATAACATCAAGTGGGAAAGCAAAACGACTAATCGCGCTCGCGGCGGTCAACAAATGACACAGCAAGAGCAAAAGCGGATTGACGTTAAAGCAGGAATTGATAATTTGAGTGGTGCTTTGAAAGCTGGTTTGGAAGCTGCACCTAAAGGGGCAATAGTAGGTGCAATTACTACGGCTCCTTTTTCTATGCTTAGGAATGCGCTACGAGTCGTCCGAGGTGAGATTTCGACTCAAGATGCTGCTCTAGAAACTGCCAAAGAAACTGCCATTGGGGGCGGAGTTGGTGCTACAACAGCTTTTACAGTTACAACCGTTGCTGCCGCTTGTCCCCCTGTTGCAATGGCATTGACAGCTATTTCGCCAGTTCTATTAGCTGCTGGTGGTGCTGGAATGGTTTACGAGTTTTTCAAAATTCTCAATGACCACAAGCAACAAGTGAAAGAATATTATGAATCTTTAACTCAGCATGATTTGAAATATATTCAAGACATCGAGAATGAGCTTCTGTACGAACACTCTAAGAACCTAGAATTTCTGAATGAGGCTCAAGCACTAAACGCTGAGATCACGAACAGACCGCTTGAATCTGGTGTGGAAGGTGCATTGAAACGATATCTTGAGTCATCCGCAATTGCTAAATCTTTGGGAGCTACCCCAGTGGGCAATAGACAGCTACCTGGCTCTCAAAAATCTCTTCCTTCGGCGTAGTAATCTTAGTTAAGTACAGCTATGTTTTTTCTACTTCCTTTGGTCGGTGCCGCAGTTGGAGCTGCGGTTGGTGCTCTTGTAACTCATGCTAGTGGTGAGAAGGACAGGCAAGCGGCACAGTACCATAAACAAGTTGCCAATGATTTGACCACCAAACTCTCTAATTTAGAGAAGAGGTACAATGAGTACGCTGACAAGAGCAAAAACCAGATTGATGATTTGACTCGACAGCACGCTTTGGGTGAAGCAGAGAAGGATCTTCTTCGTCTTGCAATCAGATTACAGCAAAGTTTGTATATGCTAATGTGGGACATTGATGACAAGCCTACGTACAATGCTTTGATAGGCCTTGAGGAAGCTGTCGCGGCAACTAACAAAGTTTTGTTTGAACTAAACGAGGAGTCAATACAAATTCCGAACAAGTACTTCTCTCGTAATCTAACGCGGGTTAAGAGACGTGAAAAACTTGCTGAATCAAAGCGAAAGAAAGTGGAGGATAACAACGTAGCATAACAACCCCAATGCAGGGGACGGTCGAAAGCAGCTGATCCTGAGTTCGAGATTATCTGCCGCCGCTGATTGGGAACGTTAGTCGCTTTTACCTACGGAGTTTATCTACCAGGCTATGCAAACGCCCCTACCCATCTATTGCCACCATAATTCAGCAGAGACAGTAGGGGCGAGTTTATCTAGTATCACCCACAGCAAAGGGAATGTTCGCGGCTATAGAATCAGCGTTGATGGGAATTGAAATGCCTGTTGTATCCAATCCTAAATCAACGTGACTTTTCCCGTATCAAGATCGTAACGACCTCCGACAATTTTGAGCTTTTCATCCAGCAATCGTTCAGAAACGATTGTTGAATTTTGTTTTAATTTCTCAATCTGATACCGAACATTTGCAATTACAACATTATCAACCGGATCGCCGGATTCATCTTTTGCCTTAGCGATCGCAGGTTTGATGGCTTTAACAAAAGAATTCATGCTTCCAGGGAGACGTTCCCCCTGGACTGCTGCGGTGACAGCACCACAGCGTTCGTGACCTAAAACCATAATCACAGGAGTGGTGAGGACAGCTACAGCATATTCCAGACTGCCAAGCACCTCCGGGGTCACAATATTTCCGGCAACCCGGATATCAAATAAGTCACCGAGTCCTTCATCAAACAAAATTTCCGGAGATACCCGCGAATCCGCGCAGGTTAGCAGCGTTGCAAAGGGGTGTTGTGCTTGGGCAAGTTCTTGAATCCGTGCCTCTGATTGATCCGGATGCTTAGCCTTGTGTTGCACAAACCGTTGATTGCCCTCCATCAACCGTTTTAGGGCGGCATCCGGGCTGGGAGGCTCAACGGTGGCAGCGATCGCTCGATTTGCTTGCACGCCCCAGAATGCACTTCCCGCCACAGCCGCCATCAGTGCTATTCCGCCATTTCCCGTTAAGTTCAAGAAATTGCGTCGCCCTATTAACCCATTGTTCTGATTCATAGGTATTAAGAAGAAGTAAAAGTTGCAGAATCAACTATTCAAAGTTTAAAGTCTATCTTCGACTGGAGCTTTTATTTTTTAGTCTTTCCAAATTTACCAGAAAACAAAAGCAGGCACTTTACAGCGACGCAACGCATCTTGTCGAGCGAATTTCCATCGCATCAGAAATGTAACAGCTTCCTCCAAACTTGTTGAGGATTGGTCGAATAATTTCCACAGCACCTTTAAGGGTTTCCGGTGGACAAAAGGCAATCACGTAGACATTATCCAGCATGGTCATATCCAAATCTTCAGAACCGCCTCTGAGTCCCTGACCGGCAACATTTCGGATGACTAGGTGTCCCGTTACCCCTGCTTTTTTTAAGCCATCTAAAATTTTGCCAAGTTCAAATGAATTTGCTATGATTTCTATTCGTTTAACTGTATGCATGATGTTATCTCCAAAGCATCTCAATTCCGTACAGATATAAAGGAATTCCCACAATAATGTTGAAAGGAAACGTTACAGCTAGGGCGGTAGAAACGTACAAGCTAGGGTTCGCTTCCGGGACAGTTAAACGCATAGCGGCGGGAACAGCAATATAAGAAGCACTTGCACAAAGCACCGCAAATAACAGCGCGTCTCCCTTGGGCATTCCGATAAATTTTGCAATCAAAAGTCCAATAGCTGCATTGAGGATTGGGATTAGTATTGCAAAAGAAATGAGAAAAACGCCCGTTTTTTGCAAGTCCTTAATCCTTTTAGCAGCAACCAACCCCATGTCGAGCAAAAAGAAGGTCAGGATACCGTAGAACAATCCCTGAGTAAAGGGTTCCAAAGTGTGCCAACCGCGTTCTCCAGTTAGGACTCCGATGATCAGGCTACCAACCAGCAGAAATACGGAGCTATTCAGGAAAGCTTCTTGCAACACTTCGGGCCAGGAAAAGTCCCGATCTCCCTGGCTGGGCGTGAATAGATTGACCAGAATCAGCCCGACGATGATAGCCGGAGATTCCATAAGCGCTAGGGCTGCAACCATATAACCATCATAATCAATCCCCAACTCGGTCAAAAAAGCTCCTGCCGTGATGAAAGTTACGGCACTGATGGAGCCATAAGTCGCAGCGATCGCTGCTGCATCATAGGTATCTAGCCTCAGCTTCAGGATAAAAAAGGTATAGATCGGGACAGCACACGCCATCAATATGGCTGCCAGCATGGTCAATAGGACTTCCTGGGTTAAGCCGCTTTTGATCAGTTCCACTCCTCCCTTAAAGCCAATGGAAAATAGTAGATAAAGTGACAGTAACTTTGGGAAAGGAGCCGGAATTTCCAGATCCGATTTAACAAAAACTGCCAGCATACCTAGAAAGAAGAATAGGATTGGTGGATTTAGGATATTAGAAACGATCAGGCTTGTATCCATATCCACTCCCCATCCTGGATAACCAAGAATTTGAAAAAGGTTTTAATCATGACTGAAGTGATGCAGTGGTTCTACGCAACCTAGGTTGCGTAGAACCACTGTATGGCAATTGAGTCGCTAAAAAGATATAGGAAATTTTTATACTAAGTATAAATAAAACCTTTCTAACTACCGGAATCAGTCGAGAGCTGGGTTTGACAATAACGGAAGTCGCGACTGCAACTTCAGCGCAGACTACGGGTGAATTCTAGTGAGAATGGCAGTACCTCCCCACGAGATCGAGGAGTGGATGGCTCTCGATACGTTCAGGCTTAGCGATGAGGATGACAGCCAGAATTCAGCAATCTGTTTTTGGGTGAGGGCGATCGCGCGTATACCCATGACGCTCCAGACGCATTAAGAATTATCAACTCCGATACGTCAAGCGCTTTCATCCAGCCGTTTAGTGTAGTGAGGGGTTAAATCTCAGCGTCAGGAAACGAAACCGACATAATTTTACCCTAAGAGAGATACACACTAAAGCCATCAGAAAATTGCATTACTGGTTTCTTTTGTGCATCAAGTTCTTCTTCATCAAGTAACAGTTTGATTGACCAACGCTAGTTTTTAGAATACATTACTAAAAATATCCGAATGAAAAAGACTGATTGCCAAGACATCCATGCCAGAATAAAGTAATAGAAATCGGACTGTAGTGGTTAAAAATAATCCTTGAGCAGTTTTTTCCACTTACCCCAAAGCTATTGACAGATAATGTGGCTCCAAAATTATGTTTGCAGTCGGTTTACAGATAATCTGGTTTGATTTGCAGCTATTGAAGCTTGGACTAACCTTTTATTTGCAATTTAATGTAGTTTCAGTTTTGTAATGGAAAGCGATTTGAAGCGTTTGGGTTTGCAGTTCGCTACAATTACATCTTGGCTGCGGCTTTTCCATACTACTTGCAATCTTTGGTAATTTAACCTTGTCTGCTACTTGACCGGGTATACAGAAGCATTGTAACTTCTGTTGCTTGCTGCCTGAGCCTGCTCAAACCCACTCAAACCCACATCTTGGAAACTTTCCCTTACCTGCACTCATGCAGAGAATCAAGAACGATGTCTAATCAAGCTTCTGACCGTCTTCAGCAAAATGTTGAAAGAATTATGCATCTGTGGGAGAAGCGGGCGCGTGATGAAGTTAACGCATCAATACATCACGATTCTCTTGTCTTACAAGATTCGCTACCTTTGTACTTAAACCAACTGGTAGATGAACTCTCAAACAGAATTGACAGGACACCTGCCCGAATCGCAGCCGACGAGGTAGAAAGCACGCGAATTGGCAAGAAGCATGGGCATGAACGGGCGGGCTATGCTGACTACTCCATGACTCAACTCATTTTCGAGTACCACATCCTCCGTCAAGTCATCTTTCAAGTTTTAGAGGAAGAAGCACCTTTAGAAGTCAGGGAACGAGACATCATTATCGGCTCCATTGAGCAAGCCGTTAATGACGCTGCCACTCAATTCTCCGAGACGCTGCGAGATATTCAAGAGCTATTTATGGTGACGCTAACTCACGACCTCAGAGGCCCCCTTAATGTTGTAAAAATGGGAAGTCAACTGACTCTGCGTCGGCTGAAACGAGGAGATAGCCACGTGGATGTAGCCGTGAGGATGCTCAATGCGATCAATCGGCTGGATTCGATGATTCAAAATCTGCTCGATGCAAGCCGGCTGCGGGCAGGGCAGAGCTTAAATATTGAATTTGAAGAATGCGATTTAGAGGTGCTAGTTCAGGAGGTAGTGGAGGATTTGAGCTTCGCTTATGGAGAGCGGTTTGTTGTGGTTTGTGATTCTGATATCAGGAGTTATTGCAGCCGTAAAGAAATACGGCGGGTGATTGAAAACTTAGCAGTTAACGCTGTGAAATATGGTGCGTCTGGCACGCCGATTACACTCACGCTTCAGCAAACTGAAACGCAGATCAGCCTTACTATCCATAATGAAGGCGATCCGATTGCCCTAGACGCTCAATCAATCCTATTTCAACAATTTCGTCGAACTATCTCTGCTGAGGAGCAAACGGGATGGGGACTAGGATTATTTTTGGTAAAGAGTATTACTGAAGCACATCAAGGGACGATTGAGATTGAAAGCGCTGAAGGTACGGGAACAAGCTTTATCATCAAGTTACCCAAAGTTCCCGATCGGGTGGCATAGTGGCTAAGGTTCTTTGCTGATTTTGGTGAAAAGAAGGGCGGTCATCAATTTCTGCAACCTCGATTGTAGGCTAAAAATCTTTCTAGAGAATTGCCCCTATACATGACACTCCTCAATAGCGATCGCGCTCGACATCTTGCCGCAAGCAGTCGCTGGAATTGCTTCGGTTTCGGCAAGCGCGATCGCTGTGGGCAGTCAAATAATCTGCGATGTCCAGGTGGGGCCATCGCAGCGCGGACCATCCGCCGTCCAAATCAATTTATCTAAGCACATTCGCCGCGCTGACCTGCCCGTGTCCCAAGCATGGTAAGCGATGTAATCAGTTTTACCATCGGGACCGACAACAATCGAGTTATGACCGGGACCGAGAACCCGATCGACAACAGTTTTCAATACGCGGGGTCCGGCTTCATTCCCTGCATCCGAGTAGGGACCCATGACGCTATCTGCAACGCCATAATCGACACCGTAGTTTTCCGTTTCCCAACGTCCACCGCTGTAAAAGCAGTAGTAGCGATCGCCATGTTTGCGGACACTAGGGCCTTCTAAAGTATGCCAATCATAGCGATCGCCATACATCAAACGGTTTGCCAGAAACCGCTGCCAGTCAGAGCGGGCGCGTAAAACAACTTTCCCCTCTCCAGCCAGTTTTGTCATCCCTATCAATCGGTCTACCATCAGCGCCGTTCCAGCCCTTACTCCGCCTTCTGTATCTAAGAAATCGCGGGCGTAGAACAGATACCACTGACCATCGTCATCCCGAAAGGCATGAGGATCGATAGCGAAAGGACACGATTCAGGGTCTATGAGGGGTTCGCCAATGTCTTGATAAGGCCCCAATGGGCGATCGCTCGTTGCAACCCGTAACTGATGCCGCTTGTCTTCGTGTCCTACGGAGTAGTAGAGATAGAACTTGCGATCGCAATAAGCAACTTCCGGTGCCCAATAGTTATCTCCGAGAGCAGCGTCTGGGCGCAACAGTGCATTACCCGCAAACTCCCAGCTTACAAAGTCCTCAGAGCGCAGGAGGGGAAAGACGCGCTGTTTGCCGATTTCGTCCACCTCTCCCTCTGCTTCTGCTGCACCCGTGCCGATTGCGTAATATACTCCCTCGTGTTCCCAAACAAACGGATCGGCAAAATAGCCGTTGTACACCGGATTTGTGTAGGTGCGTTTGCTAGGAAATTCTTCAGGTGTCGGCTCAAATTGAGACATTAGCGTCCTAATACTTGAAATTCACGTAGGTTTCAACTTTGTTTTCCGGCAACTGCTCTACCACATGGCACCGCAGTAATTCCCTTACTTGCTCTGGCAGACTTTCATAATAGTCTCGTTGCACAGTCAAGTCCACTTTCGCGGTATGCAGCCAATGCATCACATAGCCCATCACAACCATCGGTCTGGGTGTGTTTGTCCGGTTTGGTGAACCTCGATGCAGCGCCAGCGGCGAGCGAATCATCACATCACCCGGCTGCATATAAAAAGACTCTATGGGAATTTCGCCAGCAGCGACCTTCACCAATCCTTCCTCACGCGGCATGACATGAGTCCCCCGCGCCATTTGAAACGGGCCATTGTCCGCCGTCACTTCTACCAGTGGAAAGTTTACCGCCAGCGCGTAGAGTGGCGTTACTATCTGATCTGAGAAAAGTGGGCGAAAGTCTCGGTGAATTTCCTGGTAATCCGAACCTTGTACTGGAATATCAGCCCCCAACTGCACCATCTTATATTCTTGGTAGAATACGCGATCGAGAATCCCCAAAATTACCGGATTCGCAAACACATCTACGTTGGCAAAGGGAGCAACCCACGGGAAGGTTAGATAGTAACGGGATTGTTCGCGAGGTGCCAGACCACCCGGTTGATTTTGGCGCTTTTGGAATAATTCATTAAAAGCGTCTCCCCACTCTTCGATTAATCTCCTTTCAAACAGACCCCGAATCACACAAATTCCATCTCGATTGAGTTCTTCAGCAAAGCGATTTAGGTCAGTCGTCGTAAACTTAGCTGTATCTGTAGTTTGAATCATGTTCTGCTCCAATTCAGGGCGTTAGAGTTATAGTAAAATCTATCTTTCAAGAGCAAAGTGTTTCCGGAAGCTGGTTCGTTGCTCCCAAAATTTCCGTGTAATTGCTGATTAACCAGGTGTTCTAAAGTTCAGTAATTTCCACAGTTCGCGCTAATAGAATTTCCTGAACTTTCAGATGAAACTGTGACCGAGTTGGTTAATCAGCGGGCAAAGAATGAAGTACAACCTTCACTGCTCCTGCAACGGTTGAATGATTAACCACTATCGTCCAATCGTCATTTCCATATCCACAAGCCTTAGTGACCTAGCTTCTCGAAGTTTCATTGCTGCTGCTAAAACTGATTCCTCATTGTCTAAAGAAAAACATAGCGTCATCTACTTAATACTATTATTCCCCCCGATAGATGCAGAATAGCAATTTCTACCCCGAATCTTAAAAAAACTTTGGGTTCGTTTTGCGAAGAAGCCTATATTTTTGTGGGCGTGCCAATTCAAAACGGTTTGATGAAGTTCATCGCTTCCATAAGCTGGGGCGGGAATCTCAGCCTCTTTCACTACCGCAACAAGGGGGAGAGTAGAGGCGTGTGGCGGAGATGCAGGTGTTACCCCAGGAGATGGATCAGTCGCAGGCTTTTTTGATACGCTTTGGCTTAGCTATGGGGATGAAAGCCAGAATCCAGCCTAAAAGCGGTTTTTGGGATGTCGAGTTTCAGCTTCCCGTTCGGTTGCGGGTAGATACCGCAAATCTATTACTGGCACGACTATGGTTAAGCTGGGAGAAATTACCTGGAGGAGATCCCCCTCCACTATGACAAACGTGGTGCGTAAGGTTTCGTGGCGATCGCGCAATTTGTTGAATGTCTCCTCCAACGCCTCTATGTTGAGCGAACCCGTCAGGCTAAGTGCTGCGGACAGGGATTGTGGGAAAGATACCCAGTCATGCTAAATCCGCACTCGGAACAATGGAAACAACTTTGATATCTGTAGCGCGATGAATCGGCTTGTCTGGTTTCTCTGTTGTTACCAATTCTTCAGCACCGACTGATATAGCAGCGGCTACATGAAGCGCATCTAAAGCAGCCAGTCCTGACTTACAGGCTTCACGATAAGCATCTTCAACAATGCGTTCCAGGGAATCAGCCCAGTAACTCACAGCATTGAAAAACGTCTCGTAAAAATCAGATTCAGCGGTATTTTTGTAGCAAATTGCTTTAGGCAAAACTTCCAGTTTGACAAAAATACTGGATGCGAACTCTCTGTCGGGGTCATCAAGAATTTCCATTGCTCGGATGGCAATAGGAGTCGTCCCACGAGCCGCTGCGATGAGTACCCCGGAATCAATATAGGTGCGTTTCATTCAATGTTTTGATCGCGCTCATTTCGGCGCTCAGTTACTTCTTTTTCTACTTCTTCCCATCCCAGTAAAGGTTGACCACTCGCAACAATTTTCTGGCGAATCTCCCAAAGTTTGCGTCCGAGGGGTGTTTTCGGCTGGAATAGCTTATCCTGAATGGCAGTTTCGGTCGTTTCAGTTTCCATCGTGTTCACCTTAGTGCTATCACGCTTCTAAGAGGATGTTTGAAAAGTGGTGAGGGGTTAAATATTATGCCAACCGCCTGACCATGATACGGATCATTGCCAGATAAATAAAAGTCTCCGATGTTTCTGGCAATAACTCATAA